>NZ_JBWLUY010000017.1:0-128455 GCF_057784295.1 Mesorhizobium sp. CNPSo 4688 | reverse complement strand
GCCGTAAACGTCGCAAATCTTGACGTATTCAGCCGGTTCCGGCTCGGCGACGACGACGGCGTCGGCGGCGCGCGCACCGGAAACTGCGATCAGGGCCGCAGCGGAGCCGAGAAGAAGGCTCTTGATGTTCATTTTCTGACCTCCAGTCAAAAGTTAAAAAACGGGTCTGGGTATTCTTTGCTGAAGGACAGCGTTCCCTGCCCCATCCCCACTACCGAAAAAGATGCGCACCGCGCCGCTCCTTCGAATTCGACATTACCCATGAGGCGGCGGCGTTCAACCACGATCGTACCGGCAAAAGGCCTATCCGGGTGCTATCCCCTGGCGTTGTTGCACAAATGACACGATTTGGCCTCAGTCCGAAAGCTCTCATTAACCATTGAGGGTCCCGGAAGCCTTGGTCCGAGCCTTGGAATGCGGCCGAATCCGGCGATGGCCGGCCGAAATTGCGGCTCCGTTACCGACTCGCTGGCCAATGAGCTGCCGCAGAATCGCCGCAAGGCAAAGGCGCCGCTTCAGCCGAATGCGGATTTTTCAACGATTATCGCGCCGGCTTGTTGATTGTGCCGGCGCTTTTCTCTATCCAGCGGCGCAACGGAGAGGTGGCCGAGTGGTCGAAGGCGCTCCCCTGCTAAGGGAGTAGAGGTCAAAAGCTTCTCGTGGGTTCGAATCCCATCCTCTCCGCCACCCTACGCCCTGCGGGCTTCGGGTGGCAGGCCACCCGAAACCGCATTTTGGGCGTAGGAGTGTCGCCCGAAGCTACGGAGTAGCGTAGGGGGGCCATGTGGTACATCTACTTCCTGCGGCTCCATAACGGCGATGTCTATGTTGGATCGACAAATGACCTTCGACGCCGATTCGAATCTCACCGATCAGGCCATGTGACGTCGACAAAGGCTCACCTGCCTGTGGTCTTGAGGGCCTATATCGGAGTTGAAACCGAGGCCAACGCACGGCAGCTCGAGCGATATTTCAAAACCGGGTCGGGCAAGGCCTTCGCAAGCAAGCGGTTTTTTGCGAACAGCTCCAACTGACCGTCAAAGAGGCTCATCTATTTGAAATAAAATAGAAAAGCAGGACAGCGGTCTGCTTGCGCGCGCCGCCGACGCCGTCGTCGTCGCCGAGCCGGAACCGGCTGAATACGTCAAGATTTGCGACGTTTACGGCTCGGGCTACTTCTACATCCCCGGCACCGAAACCTGCCTGCGCATCGGCGGCTATGTCCGTTACGACATCGGCGTCGGCGACGTCGGCTCGTTCGATGGTGCCAGGTCCTTCGACCATAAGGACGGCGACGAGCAGGATACCTTCTACAAGAACGCCCGTTTCACGCTGAAGACCTGGACCGGCCAGGAAACCGAGCTCGGCACCTTGAAGACCTACACCGAGACCCGCTTCAACTTCGGCAACCGCAACGGCTACCCGTCGGCAGACGATCCGGCAACGGAAGCAGATGAATTCAACTCCAACCCTGCCGGCAACAAGAACGTTTCTCTGAACTTCGCCTGGATCCAGCTCGGTGGCCTTCGCGTCGGTAAGGACGAATCCGCCTTCGATACGTTCATCGGCTACGCCGGCAACGTCATCCAGGATACGCTGGTTCCTTACGGCGATTTCGACACCAACGTCGTCCAGTACTATTTCGACGCGGGCAACGGTTTCTCGGCCGTGGTCTCTCTCGAAGAAGGCTCGGGCACCGTCGGCACCATCGACAGCTACGTTCCGCATGTCGTCGGCGGCGTGAAGTACACGCAGGGCTGGGGCGCCATCACCGGCGTCGTCGCTTATGACAGCAACTACGAGGAAGTCGCCGGCAAGGTTCGTTTGGATATCACCCCGATGCAGAACCTGTCGCTCTTCATCATGGGCGGCTACGGCACCGACGACAACCTGACGGATCCGAACTACGCGATCGACGCCGGTGGCCGCGGCTTCTACAAGCAGTGGGGTGGCAACTGGGCATTCTGGGGTGGTGGCACCTACACCATCAACGAGAAGACCTCGTTCAACCTCCAGGTATCATATGACGACTGGAAGAACCTCGGCGTCGCCGCGAACATCGCCTACGATGTGGTTCCCGGCTTCACGGTCACGGCCGAAGTCGACTACCTCAATGCAGGCAAGTTCGACGACGCTGACTTCTCCAACTTCACCAACGCCGACAAGAAGAGCAGCGTCGGCGGTCTCCTCCGCTTCCAGCGCTCGTTCTAACAGGCAGAGCTGGCTTAAGATCGAACCCGGCGGGCAACCGCCGGGTTTTTTGCATTTGTGGAGGCTGTGCAAATCGAGGAACCAGCCAATCCATGATCGTTGCCGCCAGTGTGGAGCTGGCCACGATCAAACCGACCGGCTATCAGGCGTGCGTTACGGTGTCATTCCGACGGGAGCAAGGCGCAGCGATTCTGCCGCCTAACCTCGATTGCAGGCCGGACCCGCATCGCATCCACCGCTATTTTGATCAAACCTCTGCGAGGTCGCCCAAGGCAGCGATCAGTGGCTGGATCTTACTCCCGTAGTCTCTCCAGCGCTTGACCGACGATTTGTAGACCGGCTGGCGAACCTGCCAGCTGCTGGCAGTTCTGACGGAGCTATCCTTTTCGAAAAAACGAAGACAGGTGTCGTTCCACTCCAAGCCAAGGTAATCGATCAGCCGGCGCGACTGCCCTTCCTGATCCGAAATCATGTCTTCGTAACGATTTTCAAGAATTCGCCCTGGGAAAACTGCCTGCCAGTGACGCATTAGGCGATCATACTCACGGTAATACAAACCAACCGTCGTGAGGTCAGTTATGTATGTGTGACCCTGATTGATATTTGAAGTAAAGCAAGACAAGCAGGTATCGATTGCATCGCGTCTGCAATGAATGATACGGGCGTTTGGAAAAATTGTAGCGATAAGGCCGATAAGCTCAAAATTGTGGGTTCTTTTGTCTATGATGCGCAGCGCGTTTGGAGCCATTTGACGGACGTAGGACAGATAATCCTCAGCTAGCGCCTTCGAATGTGGGGCCGTCATCGACCTGACCGAGCGGTTAAAAGCCTCCGCCGATTTTGGGGTGAATCCCAATGAAAGGGCAATCCGCCGCAGCTTTCCAATTTCCCCGACGCCGTGCACGTCCGGGTGACTCGAACAAATCTGCTCGGTCAGTGTTGTCCCTGAGCGGGGCATCCCCAGTACGAACACAGGTACCTCGGAGGGATCGCCGTAGCCCACTCGAGGAGCCGCATTCGCTGGGCTGAATGTGCGTATTAGGGAATCGATCTTGCCGCGATAGGACGCGAGGTCATAGTAACCGGTGTTCTCTTTCGCCCTGTGGAAGTGATCCATCGCATCTTCATAGCGTCCAAGGTCGTTCAGCAGTTTGCCTGCGGCACGATGTAGTTGTTGCGAGGACGCTGGGTCGAGATTCGGATTGGAGAGTTCGCGCATCATCGATGCGAATTCAGGCGGCTCTTCCGTGAATTTGCGGCTGAAAATGTAGGCGCTGTATGCAGTCGCCAGATCAAGCCGACGCTCAATCGATTCCTTGAGATGGGCGGCGGCTTCATCCATACGACCGACGCTGATCAAGGCGCTGGCAAGGCTCGTTCGGACGAATGGATGATCGCGATTGATTTCAAGCGCTCTCTCGTAAGCAGAGAGCGCGCTATCAGTCTCTCCAAACTCCAGGTGAGCGAGCCCGAGCGAGCAAAACGCGTCTACCAAATCCGGCTTCAGTTCGGTTGCACGCCGCAAGTGCATGATTGCACGCGCATATTCTCCAACCTTTAGATACGTGTCGCCCAGACTGAAGTGGAAATAAGGATTTTGTGGATCATGGCTGACCGCGCGTTCGAAGTACTTGATGGACAGTTCATTATCGAAACCAACCCCAAGCGTGCCGAGTATGTATAGGGCAAGGGCATTGTTGGGCGTGCGTGCCAGAACGCGGTGGCACAATTCCTCGGCCTCGGGCAACCGCTTCGCCTGCTGAAACTCCAGCGCCTGTTTCAGCAACAGGTCGTCAGCCTGCGATCGCGGCAGGGGTTTGGCTTTCACAACCGGTGAGGCTTTCGGACCGGACAGGCCCTTCAAATGCTTAGACCAAGCAGGTGGCAGTCGGGTGCTCATCGTGTTTCGCTAGCAAAAAGAGCCGCAGGAATCCAGCGTGACGGTTCCCGCCTGCCCAGAACTTGCGCCGCCCCTTAGGGCACGATAGCAAGAAGGCCCTTTTCGAGTGAGCCTTACCATGCGCCAGCGCCCTGCCCTCACGCCGCTTGTCGGCGCGCTTCCCTCTACGGTGCCGTTTGTCGGCCCTGAAGCGCAGGAGCGTGAGCGCGGCCGCCCGTTTCGCGCCCGCATCGGCGCCAATGAGAGCAGTTTCGGGCCTTCGCCGCGCGTTATTGCCCGCATGGAAAGCGTCGCGCGCGACCAGTGGATGTATTGCGATCCCGATAATTACGATCTGAAGCAGGCCGCGGCCCGCCATCTCGGCGTCGGCACTGAGAACGTCGTGGTCGGCGAAGGCATAGACGGGCTGCTCAGCCTGGTGGCGCGCATGTATGCGGCGCCCGGCGACGCGGTGGTCACCTCGCTCGGCGCCTACCCGACCTTCAACTTCCACATTGCCGGCGTCGGTGGCCGACTGGTCACGGTGCCTTACGAGAACGACAAGGAAAGTCTGGACGGCCTGCTGGCTGCGGTCGTCAGGGAAAAAGCGCCGCTGGTCTATCTCTCCAATCCCGACAATCCGATGGGCAGTTGGTGGGAAGCAAGCGAGATTACCCGCTTCATCGAAGCCTTGCCGGAAACCACCATGCTGGTGCTCGACGAGGCCTATGGCGAGTTGGGGCCGGCCTCGGCACTGCCGCCGATCGATGTCGCGCGGCCCAATGTCATCCGCATGCGCACCTTCTCCAAGGCCTACGGGCTGGCCGGCATTCGCTGCGGTTACGCTGTGGCGGAGGCTGAGGTGATCCGCGATTTCGAGAAGATCCGCAACCATTACGGCGTCAGCCGCATGGCGCAGATCGCCGGCGTCGAGGCGCTTGCCGACCAGGACTGGCTGCGCAGCGTGGCGGCGCGGGTCGACGCCGGCCGCACACGCATCGCCTGGATTGCCGAGACAAACGGACTGAAGCCGCTGCCGTCAGCGACCAATTTCGTCACCATAGACTGTGGCCAGGACGGCGCCTTCGCGCTGAAGGTGCTGCAAAACCTGTTGTCGCGCGACGTCTTCATCCGCAAGCCTATGGCGCCAGGGCTCGACCGCTGCATCCGGGTCAGCGTCGGCCTCGATCATGAGCTCGACATCTTTGCCGAGGAACTGCCCGGCGCGCTGGCCGCAGCGCGCGGGAACTAGAGCGTTTCACCGTTTCACGGAAACGGCGACCGCTCTATCTCGTTGTTTTGATGCAATTCCGGACGGAAAACCGCTCACACTTTTCCTGGAATTGCTCTAGACCGGCCGCTGCCATCGGTATGTGGCGACGGGCACGACGCTGCGGGCGAACCAGCCGGCAGACCGGCATCACCTAGCAGCCGGCAGAGCCCGCGATTCCTTGCCGCCACCACCGAGCAGCCGCGTGACCCGCTTCAGCGCCTCTGAAAGCTCGGCGGCTTCATCATCGGCGAGGCCGGCCGTCAGACAGGCGAGGCTACGATTCGCCGCTGCCTGAAGTGTGGCCAGCGCGGCACTGCCCCGGGCCGTCAGCGACAGGATCCGCCGGCGCCGATCGTCCGGGTTGGCACGCAGTTCGATCAGGCCGGCGGCCGTGAATTTTCGCAGGATCCGCATGAGGTGGGCCGGCGGGAGTTGGAGTTCGCCGGCAAGGGCCGATGCAACAGGCGCAAGATCGAGATGGAACGCCCTCGCCAAAAATCCCGATTCGCCGCCGGGGCCAGCAAAAACGTCAGCTGGCCGGTGGCCGAGTTCGAACAGCACCCTGGCTTCGACCAAAGTGTAGGCGCTCTGCATCAGCGTCTCATCGAGCAGCCCGACCAGGCACGTGTAGAACCTGTTGAAGCCGCGCATCTCGGCAACCAACGCATCTCGATCGGCTGGCATGTCGGCCACCTCTCCCGGAAGATTTCCGCAGTGCCCGATTTTCATCGAATTAGTTGATTTCGTCAACTATTTGCTGGACGATGCCATTCATCTCGAAGGTGTGAGCCGGGTTCCCGTCGATCCAGCAACAATCCAGCCGTTCAAGCCTGTTGCTTTCGTTCGATCCTGCGCCAGACTCTGTTCATGGGAGATAACGATGGATGACCGGCGAAAGGCGGTACAGGCGCGCGTCCACGGCAAGGTGCAAGGCGTCGGCTACCGGGTGTGGGCGCGACGCGAAGCGATAGAGCTTGGCCTCGTAGGTTGGGTTCGCAATGAACGGGACGGCACCGTGACGACCTGGATTGCCGGTGGCGATGCCGCGGTTTCGACAATGATCGAACGGCTACGGCAAGGACCAAGCGGAGCTTCGGTTTCCAAGGTCGAGACCGAGGAATTCGAACTCCGCGACGCCCCTATCGACTTTCGGATCATCGTATAGACGACACGATCCTGATTGCTCTCTTGAATTAATTGAACGTTCGTTTTATTATCAGAACCTATCGAGAGGCATTCATGGCACGCACGACCGGATCCGATGGCGAAAAGACGGAAGCCGCCGTCCGCGAGGCGGCGGTCAGCCTGATCGCACGCTTCGGCTACGAGGCGATGTCGATGCGCCAGCTCGCCGCCGAAGTCGGCGTCCAGGCGGCCGCGCTCTACCGCTATTTCCCTACCAAGGAAGACCTTCTGTTCACGCTGATGCGCGAGCATATGGAAGGGCTGATCAAAGCTTGGGACGCCGCACGTCCCGATGCCGCCGATCCGGCGACGCGGCTTGCCGCCTATGTCGAAAACCACATCGCCTTCCACATCGAGCGCCGCCATTCCACCCATGTCTCGAACATGGAATTGCGCAGCCTGTCGCATGACCGGCTGACGCAGATCCTGCGCATGCGCACCGCCTATGAGAAGGAGTTGCGCGCCATCCTGCGCGACGGCGCGGAGGCCGGCACCTTCAGCATCGACGACACCGGGCTCACCGCCATGGCGCTGATCCAGATGATGACCGGCGTCATCGTCTGGTTCCGGCCGGGCGAGCGGCTGTCGATGGCTGAAGTCACGGCGACATATCTTTCAATGACCATGCGCCTGGTTGGCGCGAAGATCGATTTCGCGGAGGAACGGCATGTACACGAACACGCTCAGCTTCGGGCATGACGAAGACATCGAGGCGCTGCGCGATCTGGTGCGCCGCTTTGCCCAGGAGAAAATAGCGCCGATCGCCGCCGAGATCGACCGCAGCAATCAATTCCCCATGCATTTGTGGAAAGAACTCGGCGCGCTCGGCCTGCTCGGCATCACCGCCGATCCCGATTTCGGCGGCAGCGGCATGGGCTACCTCGCCCACGTGATTGCGGTGGAAGAGATTTCCCGCGCCTCCGCCTCGGTCGGCCTCTCCTACGGCGCCCATTCGAACCTCTGCGTCAACCAGATCAATCGCTGGGCGACACCGGCGCAGAAGGAGAAATATCTGCCAGCGCTGTGCTCGGGTGAAAAGGTCGGCGCGCTGGCAATGTCGGAATCCGGCGCCGGCTCCGACGTCGTCTCGCTCAAGCTGCGCGCCGAAAAACGCAACGACCGCTATGTGCTCAATGGTTCGAAGATGTGGATCACCAACGGTCCCGACGCCGAAACGCTGGTCGTCTACGCCAAGACCGATCCGGAACGGAAATCGCGCGGCATCACCGCCTTCATCGTCGAAAAGAAGATGGCCGGCTTTTCGACGGCGCAAAAACTGGACAAGCTCGGCATGCGCGGCTCCAACACCGGCGAACTGGTGTTCGACAATGTCGAGGTTCCCTACGACAACGTGCTGCATGAGGAAGGGCGTGGCGTCGAGGTGCTGATGTCCGGCCTCGACTATGAGCGCACGGTGCTTGCCGGCGGACCGATCGGGCTGATGGCGGCGTGCCTGGATGTCGCGATCCCCTATGTGCATGAACGCAAGCAGTTCGGCCAGCCGATCGGCGAGTTCCAGCTGGTGCAAGGCAAGCTGGCCGACATGTATTCGACGATGAACGCCGCGCGCGCCTATGTCTATGCGGTGGCGGCTGCCTGCGATCGCGGTCAGACGACGCGCAAGGACGCCGCCGGCTGCGTGCTGTTTGCGGCGGAAAAGGCGACGCAGATGGCGCTCGACGCCATCCAGCTGCTTGGCGGCAACGGCTATATCAATGACTATCCGACCGGCCGGCTGTTGCGCGATGCCAAGCTCTACGAGATCGGCGCCGGCACCAGCGAAATCCGCCGCTGGCTGATCGGACGCGAGATCATGGCGGAGGGGGTTTAGTGCCACGCTCCTTGCAAAAGGCGAGATAGTCATCGACGCTGCTGTGAAACGACTTCACCAGTTCCTCGACAGTGTCGGCCTCGAACGTAACGATGTCGCGAATGCCGAGGACGCGACCATAGAACACCATATCCTCGTCCTCGAACTCGATCGAGCCTGCGTACCTCTTGTAAAGCTTCATAGCCCCATTCCGTCACACGCGATGAAGTTTGATAGCAGAATGTGATGTCATTCCGGATTTATCAATGGCCACTCTAACCTCTCAAATCTCACCCTCCACCGAAACCTTCCGCGCCAATGCCGAACGCATGCGCGCGCTGGTCGCCGACGTCGCCGACAAGGCGGCGAGCGTCGAGCGCGGCGGTTCGGACGAGGCGCGCGAGCGCCATGTTTCGCGCGGGAAACTGTTGCCGCGCGAGCGGCTGGCGCAATTGCTCGACACCGGCTCGCCCTTCCTCGAGATCGGCCAGTTCGCGGCATGGTCGATGTATGGTGAGGAGATTTCCTCGGCCGGCATGATTGCCGGCGTCGGCCGTGTCGAGGGTACCGAGGTGATGGTCATCGTCAACGACGCCACGGTGAAGGGCGGAACCTATTACCCGCTGACGGTGAAGAAGCATTTGCGGGCGCAGGAGATCGCGCTGCAGAACAATCTGCCTTGCATCTATCTGGTCGACAGCGGCGGCGCCAATCTGCCCAACCAGGACGAGGTGTTTCCCGACCGCGAGCATTTCGGCCGCATCTTCTACAATCAGGCCAACATGTCGGCGGCCGGCATCCCGCAGATCGCCTGCGTCATGGGCTCGTGCACAGCAGGCGGCGCCTATGTACCGGCAATGTCTGACGAGACGATCATGGTGCGCAATCAGGCGACCATTTTCCTTGGCGGCCCGCCGCTGGTGAAGGCGGCCACAGGCGAAGACGTCAGCGCCGAGGATCTGGGCGGCGCCGATGTGCACACCAGGTTGTCCGGGGTCGCCGACCACTACGCGCTGGACGACGAACATGCGCTGGCCATCTGCCGGCGCATTGTGAAAAACCTCAACCGGCGCAAAAGTGTAAGCCTGACCTTACAGAAGCCCATGCCGCCGCTTCACGACGCGCGGGAACTCTACGGCATCGTGCCGACCGATCTGCGCCAGCCCTATGATGTGCGCGAGGTGATTGCGCGCGTCGTCGACGGCTCCGAGTTCGACGAGTTCAAGCAGAATTATGGCACCACGCTGGTCACCGGCTTTGCCCATCTCCAGGGCATGCCCGTCGGCATCATCGCCAACAATGGCGTGCTGTTTTCGGAAAGCGCGCTGAAGGGCGCGCATTTCATCGAGCTGTGCTGCCAGCGCAAGATCCCGCTGATCTTCCTGCAAAACATCACCGGCTTCATGGTCGGGCGAAAATACGAGGCCGGCGGCATCGCCAAGGACGGCGCCAAGCTGGTGATGGCGGTCGCTACCGCGCGCGTGCCGAAGGTGACGATGATCATCGGCGGTTCGTTCGGCGCCGGCAATTACGGCATGTGCGGGCGCGCCTATTCGCCACGCTTCCTGTGGATGTGGCCGAACGCCCGCATTTCGGTGATGGGCGGCGAACAGGCAGCAACCGTGCTAGCGGTGGTCAAGCGCGAGGGCATCGAGCGCAAGGGCGGCGAGTGGAGCGCGGACGAGGAAGCAAAATTCAAGAAGCCGATCCTGATGAAATACGAGCATGAGGGCCATCCGCTCTATTCCTCGGCACGGCTGTGGGACGACGGTATCATCGATCCGGCGAAAACACGCGAGGTGCTGGCGCTCAGCCTGTCGGCCGCGCTCAACGCCGACATCGAAGAAACGAAGTTCGGCGTGTTCAGGATGTGAGATGAGCATGCTCAGCGAACGGATCAGAATTCACACCAGCGATATCACGAAGCTGGATGTCGACGCCATCGTCAATGCCGCCAATTCCTCGCTGCTTGGCGGCGGCGGTGTCGACGGCGCCATTCACCGTGCGGCCGGCCCGGAGCTCGAATTCGAATGCCGGATGCTGAATGGCTGCAAGGTCGGTGATGCAAAGCTCACAAAGGGCTACAGGCTGCCGGCGCGCTACATCATCCACACGGTCGGACCTGTCTGGCAAGGTGGCAGCAAGGGCGAAGCCGGACTGCTCGCTTCCTGCTATCGCCGGTCGCTCGAAATCGCACGCGCCCATGACTGCCGGACGGTAGCCTTTCCGGCGATCTCGACCGGTATCTACCGTTATCCGAAGAATGAGGCGGCAGACATTGCCGTCGGCACAACAAATGACTTCCTACGACAGAATGCCCTGCCCGAGACCGTTGTTTTCTGCTGCTTCGATGACGAAACCGCTGAACTATACCGACGCGCCGTTGCTGGCCTTGATAGGCGCTGAACTTGATGACCCAACAGATTTCTTCCCGCCTGCAAATACGAATTTCCACCAGCGATCTGGCGGGCGTGCAAAATATTCGCTACTGCTCGTCTCGAATTGGGCAATTGGGGTTGGGTGAACGTGAATCTGAAATATTGTCGCAAGTCGGCCATCTCGATACTTGCAGGACTCCTAATATTTGTCGCGCCTGGCGTCGGCGCTGCAGCGTCGCTGGCGGGAAGCAAGGGCGAGGTTCGCTTCTGGCCGGAATTGCCGAAAAACCCAAAAGACCCCTGCACCAAGGCTTACAATGCCTATGTGGCAGCCAGCGGCCATTCGGCCTATGCGACCACACCGTATATGCGGGTAAGGTCGTTATATATAATCTGCGGCTCGCGCGTGAACGCACCATCCCAAAAGGCTGCCGAAGACGCGGCCTTGAAATCCTGCCAGGCAGGCCGCAGCAAATGGAAAGTCACGACCGGAGGCGCTTGCGAAATCGCGGCGTCCAAGTAGGCGGAAGCTATTCACCACAGGTTTTTGACGACACCCTGATGCCATCGCAGGGTGTGTTGAGGGCTTGCGGGAAACGGGGCGCAAAGCGGCGGCGCCTAAGGCAAACGCTGGAGGCTCCATGTTCGCCAAGATCCTGATCGCCAATCGCGGCGAGATCGCCTGCCGGGTGATCCGCACTGCGCGCAGGCTCGGCGTGCGCACCGTTGCCGTCTATTCCGACGCCGATGCGAAAGCCCTGCATGTCGAAATGGCCGACGAGGCGGTGCATATCGGCGCTTCGCCGGTCGGCGAAAGCTATCTGCGCGGCGACAAGATTGTCGCGGCCGCGCTGGCGACAGGCGCCGAAGCAATCCACCCCGGCTACGGCTTTCTCTCGGAAAACCCCGACTTCGTCGATCAGGTGGTGGCGGCAGGGCTCATCTTCATCGGCCCGTCGGCGGCCTCGATCCGCGCCATGGGTCTGAAGGACGCAGCCAAACGGCTGATGGAAAAGGCCGGCGTGCCGGTCGTGCCGGGCTATCATGGCGAAGCGCAGGAGATTGTGCTGCTGGCGTCCAAGGCGCGCGAGATCGGCTATCCCGTGCTGATCAAGGCGCGCGCCGGCGGCGGTGGCAAGGGCATGCGCCGTGTCGAGCGCCCCGACGATTTCTCCGAGGCGCTGTCGGGTGCACGGCGCGAGGCCAAGGCCGCGTTTGGCGATGACCGCGTGCTGGTCGAAAAATATGTCGACAAGCCGCGCCACATCGAGGTTCAGGTGTTCGGCGACAATTTTGGCAACGCCGTGCATCTCTACGAGCGCGACTGCTCGGCGCAGCGGCGCCATCAGAAAGTGATCGAGGAAGCACCCGCACCCGGCATGACACCGGCGTTGCGCAAGGCGATGACGGAAGCTGCGGTGAAGGCTGCCAAGGCGATCAGCTATTCGGGCGCCGGCACGATCGAATTTATCGTCGACGCCTCGCAAGGGCTAAAGGCCGACCGCTTCTGGTTCATGGAAATGAACACCCGCCTGCAGGTCGAGCATCCCGTCACCGAAATGGTCACCGACACCGATCTTGTCGAGTGGCAGCTCAGGGTTGCCAGCGGCGAAAAGCTGCCGAAGACGCAGAGCGAGATTGCACTTTCCGGGCACGCCTTCGAGGCACGGATCTACGCCGAGGACGCGGCGAAAGGGTTTCTGCCGGCGACCGGCACGCTGCATCATCTGGCGTTTCCCGACAGCGCTCCCGAAGGCGCCACGATGCGCATCGAGACCGGCGTGCGGACCGGCGATGCGATCTCGCCCTTCTACGATCCGATGATCGCCAAGCTGGTGGTCCACGCCAGGGACAGGCAAGCGGCGCTCGACGCGCTCGGCACAGCGTTGTCGCAGACCGAGATTGCCGGCTCGACGGTCAACACCGCCTTTCTCGCAGCACTTGCCGCCGATACCGACTTTTCCGCCGGCGACGTCGATACCGGCCTGATCGGCAGGCATCAGGAAGCGCTGACCGCGGTCGCCCCACCGAGCGGCGAGATCGTTGCCGCGGCAGCCCTTGCCGCGGCCGGCGCCGGTGCGTTGCCACCATCGGACGATCCGTGGTCGTCGCTTGCCGGCTATGCACATTTCCACACTGTTGCGCGGCGCACGCGGCTGCGCCATGGCGAGGACGATATTCTGGCACGTGTTTCGGTGCGGCCGGATGGGCGCTTCGAGGTGGCGCTGGACGCGCCCTATGACAGCGTCAATTCGCACGATCTTCGCGTCTCCCCTCGCCTTGCCCGCTGGCCAGGCCACGTCACCGTGTTCGAAGGCGCGGTCGGCTACAGTTTCCTCGTCCCGGATCCGCTGGCGCGAACCGATGAAGCCGCCGCCGCTTCCGGCAGTCTGCGCGCGCCGATGCCCGGCCTGGTCAAGCTGGTGCGCGCGGCCAAGGGCGAAGCCGTGACCAAGGGCCAGCCTCTGCTGATCCTGGAAGCGATGAAGATGGAGCACACGATCGCAGCCAGCCATGACGGCGTCATCGCCGAGATCGCGGCGGAAGGCGCGCAGGTCACCGACGGAACCGTGCTCGTGCGCTTCGTTGAAGAGGCTGCATAGCCAGCAAGATGCCCACATGAAAAATGGCCGGGGAAAGCCCGGCCATTTCCATGAGTACAGTGTCGCTTACTGCGCGATCGGCGCGTATTTGCCGTCATGCCACTGGTTGATATCGTAGCTGGCGTTCTTCAGATCGCCCTTCTCGTCGAAGGTGACCTCGCCGACCACGGTGCTGAACGGCGTACCGTTCTTCAGTGCTTCGGCGACCTTGACCGGATCGTCGGTTCCGGCGCGCTTGACGCCCTCTGCAAACGCCTGAACGACGGCGTAGGAGAACAGCGTGAAGCCTTCCGGCACGAAGCCGCCGGCCTTGATCTTGGCGATGGCGTCCTTGGCTTCCGGCTTGGCCTGCGGGTCGGACGGGAAGACGAACATTGTGCCCTCGCCGGCTGGGCCAGCGACCTGCCAGAATTCCGGCGTGGCGATCGAGTCCGGCATGATCAGCTGGAACTTGACGCTCTGCTCGGCCGACTGACGCAGGATCAACCCGGCTTCAGGGTGATAGCCACCGAAATAGACGACGTCGGCCTTGAGGTCCTTCAGCTTGGTGACGAGCGCCGAATAGTCCTTCTCGCCGGCATTGATGCCTTCATAGTCGACTTCCTTGAGGCCGCCGGCATTCATCGTCGCCTTGACGGCATCGGCAACGCCCTGGCCGTAGGCGCTCTTGTCATGCAGGATGACGACATTCTTGCTGGCATACTTCTTGGCGATCCATGGGCCCATGAAGGCGCCCTGCGCATCGTCGCGCGTGTAGAGGCGCATGATCGTCGGCCAGCCGGCCTTGGCGGCGGCGTCGGTCAGCTCGGGATTGGAGGCGGACGGGCTCATCATCAGCGCGCCGGCTTCGGCATAGACGGCGGAGGCCGGGATGGCGGAGCCCGAGCAGGCATGGCCGTCAATAAACTTGACGCCGTTGGCAACGATCCGGTTGGCCACCGAAACCGCCTGCTTGGGATCGCACTGGTCGTCCTCGATGTCGAGCTTGATCATCGAGCCGTTGACACCGCCGGCGGCGTTGATCGCGTCGGCGGCTGCCGTTGCGCCCTGCTTGAACTGATCGCCGATCGTGGCGAGCTGTCCGGTCATCGGGCCGACCACCGAAATGGTGATGTCGTCGGCAAAGGCAACCGGCGCGCTCATCATCAGGCCAAATACGGCCGCGCTCAAAATACCCATTTTTTTCATGGTGATAGAACTCCTCCCACACTGGCGCAGCCGTACCGGCCGCGCTTCTTTCAGAAGGCGGGACAATTTCATCCTTCATTGGGCCTGTCTAGGCGCATCGGCGCCACTCGATTGGGCCTCATCAACGCAAAAAGCCACGCCAGCCTGTTCCCGGCCGGTCGTGGCTTTTGCTCGTCAAGCGATCCCCATGCGCCCCCGCGCCACGAAAATCTGCTCGCCGTCCCCATTGCCGTGCACGACTGGGCCAATCGGCCTGCCGCGTTCTTGTCTTTCGTCGTCGACCGTCTTGTCGCGGCCTTGTTGTTCCACCGGTTCCGGCCGTCTATGCGGTCTTGATCCCGGAGCTTCCCTGTCTTTCGTACATCTGCCCGAGACCGGCGATCTCAGTGCATGGTCATCCATTCGCGGGCTTCGCGCAGCGCCCTGGCGATCTCGACCTTGGACATTGCGGCCGACAGTTCCGAGCGCAGTTCGGCGGCGCGGATCGAGCCCTTGATGGCGGCGATGTTGAACCATTTGTGGGCGGCAACGACATCGGTCTCGCAATCGCGGCCGGTCGCATACATCATGCCCAGTTCGAAAAGAATGTCGGCCTGGGCAGTTGCCCCCATGGCGCCGAAGCCGGCTTCAAGCATTTCAAAACGTGCCATTTTAGTCCCCTGTCTGGCTCCCGAGAGCGGGCCTTTTCTGTCCCCCGGTGTCCCCTGGGGAGCCGCTCTTTCGATGCTTTCGAGAATGAAGCCGAGCCTTGAATTCGTCGTTAAATGGCGTGCTTAATTTGGAGAAAACAAAGCTAAAACAAGAGGTAAACGCGGAAATTCGTTAAGGATACAAAGTCAGCAACCGCGCCGTTTCGCGCCGGATTTGACGAAAATTTGTGGGGCACCGGTCAACACTCTGCTAACCACGGAAACCAAAGCCGACGCCTCGATCGTTTCATTTCCTGGTCGCTGAGCGCTTTCTCGACCCTCATGAAAATTGCAAACCCTTCCCTCACGGCACCCGCTTTTGTTTTGCCGGGAGCTGGATTAGCTTACGTTTGCGTAAGGGGCAGAGAGGCGGGCGCCCCACCTAAAACCACAGGGAGGACAGATATGTTTCGGAAAGTGAGCTTGGCCCTGGCGGCTACAGTGATGATGGCGAGCGCGGCCTGGGCCGATCCGATCGAAGGCAATTGGAAGACGCAAGCCGGCGACACCGCACTCATCGGCGGCAGCGGCTCATTCTCCATCACACTGAAGACCGGCAAATATGCCGGCAAGACCATCGGCTCGCTCAAGCCGGCCGGCGACAACAAATATGCCGGCAACATCACGGATCCGGCAAACGACAAGACCTATTCCGGCAAGGCCACACTGTCGGGTACCTCGCTGAAGATGAGCGGCTGCGTGCTCGGCGGGCTGATCTGCAAGAGCCAGACCTGGCACAAGCTCTGAGCTTGCTGTTTTGACATGACGACAACGGGGCCTTCACAGGCCCCGTTTTTTTTCCAGGACGGTCCACGACATACCCGCATCGGCACCTCGCGGCCTCGTAGCCGAGCCGACGCGCTCCCTGAAACATCGTCAATCACTTTGAACCGCAGATGAACGCCGGCATCAGAGCCGGTTCAGTCGCATGAGGGCATTTTGAAGGCGTGTTCAAGGAGACACCACGCAAATGCTCGCTCGCCGCTTCACCATCGTCTGCCTGTTGATGAGCCTGTTCGGCATGTTCTTCGCCATTCTCGTGGCCGAGGCCGGCCGTCCGGCGCGCTCCTGGGATGCAGCAAGTTCCAACGCCTGCCAGTTCGATTGCATGAACCATTTTCGCCCCTGAGACGACAAAGACGTAGATCCAGACAGAAAAGCCAAAGCCATGAACCGCACAGCCATCAACGCCCTCAAGACCCTCCGGCTTCTGCCGCGGGCGGCGCTCGTCCTGATCGTGCTGTCGGCGCCGGTTCTGGCAATGCCGATGATGCGGGCCGGCGCCGACACCACGATCGACGCGCCGGCGACGAAGAAGCATGGCGTTGGCTTTGTCCTGCTGGTCAGCCTGCAGCGCGGGTAAGGTGTAGAACAAAATCTTCGCCTTGGCCGTCTTGGTGGCCACCCTCCCCCTCCCAAGTGCTCTTCTGAGTCTCTATATTGAGACATGGAAAAGCGAATCTACCCACAAGCTATCGAATCGGTCGTCATGCCGGAGCCTTTCGGCAAGAAGAGCTTCGACGACGCCAAAAAGGCCGTGGCCGCGTTGCAGGGGCTCTACGACCGCAACACCAAATTCCTGCGTGATTCCTTTGCGGCACTTGCCGCCGGCGGCGACGAGAGCAAGCGCTACCGCGCCTTCTACCCGGAGATCGGCGTCACCACCAATTCATTCACCCAGATCGACTCGCGCCAGGCGTATGGCCATATGCCGACGCCGGGGCATTTCTCGACCACCATCACTCAGCCGGCGCTGTTCGAAACCTATCTCGTCGAGCAGCTTCGGCTGATCATGCGCAATCACGGCGTTCCGGTGACGGTTTCGGAATCGACCACGCCGATCCCGCTGCATTTCGCCTTCCTAGAAGGCACGCATGTCGACGGCGCCGCCGCCGAGCGCATCAAGCGGCCGATCCGCGACCTGTTCGACGTTCCGGATCTCGACGGCACCGACGACCAGATCGCCAATGGCACATTCGAAGTGGCGTTCGGCGAACCGAGGCCGCTCGCGCCATTCACGGCGCAGCGCATCGACTATTCGCTGCACCGCATGACGCATTACACGGCGACCAGCCCGCAGCATTTCCAGAACTTCGTGCTGTTCACCAACTACCAGTTCTACATCGATGAATTCGTCGCCCGCGCCCGGACCCAGATGGCGGGAGGCGGCCACGGCTATACCGAATTCGTCGAGCCAGGCAATGTCGTCACCAAGGCCGGGCAGAGCGCGCCCAGCGAAGGCGTGGCGACGCCGCGCCTGCCGCAGATGCCGGCCTACCATCTGAAGAAGCCGAACCATGGCGGCATCACCATGGTCAACATCGGCGTCGGCCCATCCAACGCCAAGACGATCACCGACCATATCGCGGTGCTCAGGCCACATGCCTGGCTGATGCTCGGCCATTGCGCCGGCCTGCGCAACACGCAGGCGCTGGGCGACTATGTGCTGGCGCATGCCTATGTCAGGGAGGACCATGTGCTGGACGACGACCTGCCGGTGTGGGTGCCGATCCCGCCGCTGGCCGAGATCCAGGTGGCGCTGCAGGAGGCGGTCGCCGAAGTCACCGGGCTTTCCGGCTACGATCTCAAGCGCATCATGCGCACCGGCACCGTCGCCACTATCGACAACCGCAACTGGGAGCTGCGCGACCAGCGCGGACCGGTGCAACGGCTGTCGCAGTCACGCGCCATCGCGCTCGACATGGAATCGGCCACCATCGCCGCAAATGGCTTCCGCTTCCGTGTGCCCTACGGCACGCTGCTGTGTGTCTCGGACAAGCCGCTGCACGGCGAGTTGAAGCTGCCCGGCATGGCGACTGAATTCTACAAGCGGCAAGTGGCGCAGCATCTGACCATCGGCATCAAGGCGATGGAGAAGCTGGCGGAAATGCCGATGGAACGGCTCCATTCGCGCAAGCTTAGAAGTTTTTCGGAGACGGCCTTCCAGTAGACTGGCTTCCCGTAAATGTTGGCCGCGAGGCGTTTCGTCATCTTGATTGGGCCGCATTTGCGCCGATAACAGGCCTGACACCTCGGCAATCAAAACCCGGTCTTATGGCACGCGTGCGAAACATGATGGCTTCGATGGCGTTCCTGGCAATGCTCGGCCTCTCGGCCGCGCTTGTGGCCGGGTTCTTTGGCACACTGCATCCGGCCTTCGATTCCTTCGCCCATTTCCGCATCCATTTTGCCGTGCTGATGGCGCTGATTGCGCTGCCGCTGCTTGCCACCTCGTTTCGCCTGCAGGCGGGTGTGGGCCTGCTCTTGGCCGTGGCCGCCTTAGCCAGCACGTTGAGCACCTTGCCGCGGCTGTGGCCGGTGCAGGCCGCCGGTGACGCCGAGCCCGCCAATGAGACGGTCTATCGGCTGCTGCAGATGAACCTGCGCTTCAACAATCCGACGCCCAAGAAGGTTCTTTCGCTGATCGGCCGGACCAACCCCGACGTGATCACGCTCGACGAAGTATCGGCGATGTGGGCAACCGAGCTCGGCTATATCAGCAGCGCCTATCCCTACCGCATCCTGTGCGCCTATCCCAACGGCGTGTTCGGGGTGGCGCTGTTGTCCAGGCGGCCGTTTGCCGTCGGTACCGAACCATACTGCGAACCGCGCGGCGCGATGGCCACCGCCACGGTCGACTTCGGCGGTATCGGCGTCGATGTCGCGGCGATCCATCTGAGCTGGCCGTGGCCGAAGGAGCAATACTGGCAGATCGGCGAGTTGACCAAGACCCTCACCTCGCTGGGCGAGACGGCGATCATGGCCGGCGACTGCAACGCCGTGCCGTGGAGCGCTGCGGTGCGGCGCGTCGCCTCGCTCGGCGGGCTGACCGTGATGCCATCGGCCGGGCCGAGCTGGATTCACCGGACGCTGCCCGACTTCCTGCGCCGCTATGCCGGCCTGCCGATCGACCAGGTGTTCTCGAAGGGTGGGGTGACGATCCTGTCGTCAACCCGGCTGGAAGACACCGGCTCTGACCATCTGCCGGTGATGGTGGAATTTTCGCTGAAGCGCGACGAGAACAAGCCGGTCGACGAGGACGCCACCGCGACCGTGTCGCTGATCCAGCCCGGCACGCGCGGCTAGATCAACACGTTACGGGCTTGAGGTTTCACAAGCCCACCAGGGCCTCGATGATGCGCTCGACATGGCCGCCTTCACTGTGCTCGCGCGCGTCGAAGGCGATCTGTTTCACTTCATAGACCTTGGCGGTGGCTTCCAGGCGCCGCCGGGCTTCGGCGCGCGTCTTATTGCATTGCGGATCGTTGGCAAATTTCATGCCGCGAACCGACCGCTCCGCGGCCTGCATCATCTGCCCGGCGATACGGCCATGGGTTCCTTCATGAGCGAGAACGCCGGTGAAGAACCGGTTCCAGCGTTTGCGCAGCGCCGGCGTGACGGCCGAGGCCATGCGCGGATAGGTGTAGGTGATGTTGAGCGTTCCATTGGCCTGGCGCAGGCGGCAGACGCCGTTGACCTGGCCGAGGTCCAGGCTCCAGTCCGCGGTGTAGCTCGTCTGCGCGATGGCGTGGGTCATGAAACCGTGCTTAGGCCCCCTGCGGTTCATGGCTACGACCAGACCAGCGCCCGTGGCGCCGGTGATGTCGTAGGTTCGCGTCTTGACGACGGTTTTCACGCCGGCAGACGCCGTCCCGACGATGCCGCAGGTCGCGCCTATGACGGCGATGCAAAATAAGACCAACACGCGCATGCCACTATCCCCCATGGACGTGACAATGAGACCACAAGCAGGCGACGGTTTCAACAATCAATGGCGCCGGGCGCCTTACATGCCCTGGTAGACCGGGCCTTCGCCGGTATTCTTTGTTGGCGGCGGTCGAGACGGCCCGGCCAGCGGCTTACATGCCCTGGTAGACCGGGCCTTCGCCGCCTTGTGGCGGCACCCAGTTGATATTCTGGTTCGGATCCTTGATGTCGCAGGTTTTGCAGTGCACGCAGTTCTGCGCGTTGATGACGAAGCGCACATCCTTTGCGGCCGGATCGGCGGCGGCGTTGCCGTCCTTGTCGACCCATTCGTAGACGCCGGCCGGGCAATAGCGGGTCGACGGCCCGGCAAAGACGTCGTGTTCGGAGCGCTGCTGCAGCGCCATGTCGCCGACGATGAGATGCACCGGCTCGTTTTCCTCATGATTGGTGTTGGACAGGAACACCGAGGACAGCCGGTCGAAGGTCAGCACGCCGTCGGGCTTCGGATAGGCTATCTTCGTGTGCTTGGCGGCCGGCTCGAGCGTGGCATAATCGGCCTTGCCGTGCTTCAGCGTGCCGAAGGGCGAGAAGCCGAACAGCGTGTTCAGCCACATGTCGAGCCCGCCGAGGCCGACGCCGATAATGGTGCCGAAGCGCGACCATAGCGGCTTGACGTTGCGCACCTTCTTCAGGTCCATGCCAATGTCGGTCGCTCGCCAGGCCGCCTCGTAGGAGGCCAATTCGTCATTGGCGCGGCCGGCGCTGATGGCTTGCGCGACATGGTCGGCCGCCAGCATGCCGGACAGCACCGCATTGTGCGAGCCCTTGATGCGCGGAACGTTGACGAAGCCGGCAGCACAACCCATCAGCACGCCGCCGGGGAAGGACAGTTTCGGCACCGACTGCCAGCCGCCTTCGGTGATGGCGCGCGCGCCATAGCCGATGCGCTTTGCGCCCGCGAAGGTGCCCGATATCGCCGGATGCGTCTTGAAGCGCTGGAATTCCTCGAACGGCGACAGCCAGGGATTCTTGTAGTTGAGATGCAGGACGAAGCCGACCGCAACCTGGTTGTCCTCCAGATGGTACAGGAACGAGCCGCCGCCGGTCTTCAGATCGAGCGGCCAGCCGAAGGAATGCTGCACCAGGCCCGGCCGGTGGTTCTCCGGCTTGACCTGCCACAGTTCCTTGAGGCCGATGCCGTATTTGCCGGGCTCGCGACCGTCGGACAGCTTGTATTTGGCGATCAGCTGCTTGGCGAGAGAGCCGCGCGCGCCTTCGCCGATCAGCACATATTTGCCCATTAGCGCCATGCCCGGCGCAAAGCCCGGGCCGTGCGTGCCGTCCTTTTCGACGCCCATGTCGCCGGTGATGACGCCGGTGACGGCGCCGGTATCGTTGTAAACAAGGCTGGCGGCGGCAAAGCCCGGATAGATTTCGACGCCCAGCGCTTCGGCCTTGCCAGCCAGCCAGCGGCAGACATTACCGAGCGAGACGATGTAGTTGCCGTGATTGTTCATCAGCGGCGGCATCATGATGTTGGGCAGGCGGAACGAGCCGGCAGGGCCGAGCACCAGGAAATGGTCTTCGGTGACCGGCGTCTTGAAGGGATGGCCGTCTTCGTCGCGCCAGCCGGGCAGCAGGCGGTCGATGCCGATGGGATCGACGACGGCGCCGGACAATATGTGGGCGCCGACCTCGCCGCCCTTTTCCAGCACGACGACGGAAAGCTCGGGATTGACCTGCTTGAGACGGATCGCTGCGGCAAGGCCCGCCGGGCCGGCCCCGACGATGACCACGTCGAATTCCATGCTCTCGCGTTCGATGTCGCTCATCAACCCCTCCGCACTGGCTAACCGTTTCCGGGCATTTTGCTGGCTCTTGCGCTGCATAGCGCATCAATCCGCGACAGGAAACCGGCGCTGACGTGACAATGCCGTTTTCGCCAAAAAGTCGCGGACAACAGTGGTGCTGCAAGTGTTTTGCACCGGCTGGACTTACGGTTCCCATATTTTAATTGTTCGACGGCTCGCTTATCGGCCATACTTCGGCCCATGCGCACGCCGTCCGGCTCTTCATTGACGCGCTTTCCCCTTCCGCCCGGCCGGACCCGCCGCGCGCTTCTTCTCGCCCTTTCGCTGCTGGCGCCGGTTGAGGCTGATGCCGATCCGGTGAAGGTGTGGGCGACCGGGGCCTATTCCTTTTCCGACGAGCTTGGCGGCTTCCACATCACCGGCGCCTCGGGCCTCGGCACCAAGGAAGACCCGCTGGTCATCTCAGAGGAGCTGAATTCGTCGACGCCGGTGACGCTCACCATCCGCACCACCAAACCGATCCAGCCGTTCAGCACCAACGGCGAATTCGCCAACGGCGTCCTGTACATGCGCATCGAGGTGCTCAACAACAGCGGCCAGGCCTGGGTCGAATTCCAGTTCGAGCTGCAGGAGATCCTCAACCAGCCGAGCGTGTTCGGCGACGGCCTGTCGTTCGACCAGCGCAACAAGACGCCCGATAATATCTTGTCGAGCGCCTATGCCGATTTCGACCGCGATTTCGAACCCTATGACCGGCTGCTGTTCAAAAACGGCAAGATCGACCCACTGAAGACGGGCAGCTTCGAATTTCTGATCACCGACTATACGCCGCGCTGGACGTTCTATCTGGTACAGGATCCGCGGATACCAACGGGTTAGCGATCTCCCCCCTCGTGGGGAGATCAGCTTCCACTACCGGTTTCGCCAATCATCAAACTTGCAAATCGTGGTGGGGCGGACGAATGTGCCCGGCATGACTGCCGCCTCCCCCAACAACCGATCCGACCTTGCCGACCTTCTGGCATTCTACGCCAGCGCAGGCGTCGACGAGGCGTTGGAAGACACGCCGGTGAACCGGTTTGCCGAGGCCGCAACAAGGCCTGCCGAGCGCGCAGCGCCGCCGGCCGCGCCTCCACGCGAAAACAAGGCACCGGAACAACCCACAGCCAGCCCCAGGCTGGATGCGAGCCAGGTGCCGGACGCGCCGGCGCGCTCCGTGCCGGCCACCGCGACCGTGCCCGATGAGGCACAGGCAGCACTTGCCCGGCAAATGGCGGCAAGCGCCTCGACGCTCGACGCGTTGCGCCAGTACATGGCGTCCTTCGACGGCTGCAACCTCAAATTCACCGCCAAGAACCTGGTCTTCGCCGACGGCAATCCGCAGGCATCGCTGATGCTGGTCGGCGAGGCGCCCGGCCGCGACGAGGACATTGAGGGCCTGCCCTTCGTCGGCCGCTCCGGCAGGCTGCTCGACCGCATGCTGGCGGCGATCGGGCTTGACCGCACTTCCGCCTATATCGCCAACGTCATCCCCTGGCGGCCGCCCGGCAACCGCACGCCGACGCCGCACGAGACCGAAATTTGCCGCCCCTTCATCGAGCGGCAGATCGAGCTGGTCAATCCGAAGGTGCTGGTCAATCTCGGCGGCCCATCGGCCAAGACCTTGCTCAACACGAGCGAAGGCATTTTGCGGCTGCGCGGCAACTGGCGGGTTCACACGACGGCGTCTGGCATTGCCATTCCGGCGATGCCGACACTGCATCCGGCCTACCTGCTCAGGACCCCGGCGCACAAGAAGCTGGCTTGGCGGGATTTCCTTGAGGTTAAGGCGAAGCTGAAGGGGTTGGGGTGACTAGCAATCTCCCCCCTCGTGGGGGAGATGTCCGGCAGGACAGAGGGGGGCGCGAAGGATCGCTAGCCTCACAATCTCCCTTATTTTCGGCCAGCAGAAGCAGCCCAAAAAATAGCGGACAGGTCGGCGGGACAGCGCCCCCCTCTGCCTTGCCAGGCATCTCCCCCACAAGGGGGGAGATCAACTGTCGCCTCGGCCTCACCATGACCTCGGAAGTAATTGAAATACGCCGCTCCCCGGCCTAGTCCTGCACCCATGACAACAGCCCAGACCTCCGCCGGCAGCCTGATCCGCGAATGGCGCACACGCCGGCGCATGAGCCAGCTCGATCTCGCCATGGAGGCCGAGATTTCGCAGCGGCATCTCTCCTTCGTCGAAAGCGGCCGCGCGGCCCCCTCGCGCGACATGGTGCTGCATCTCGCGGAGCAGCTTGAGATCCCGCTCAGGCAGCGCAACCAGCTGCTACTTGCCGCCGGTTTCGCGCCGAGCTTCAGCGAACGGCCGCTCACCGACACGACGCTGGCGCCGGCAATGGCGGCAGTCGAGACCGTTCTCAAGGGCCATGAGCCGTTTCCAGCGCTCGCCGTCGACCGGCACTGGAACCTGATTTCGGCCAATGCCGCCATCGGCCCGTTTCTGACCGATGTGGCCGAGCCGTCGCTGCTTCAGCCGCCGGTCAACGTCCTGCGTCTCAGCCTGCACCCGAACGGCATCGCGCCGCGCATCGTCAATCTCGGGGAGTGGCGGGCGCATCTGCTGGAGCGGCTGAAACGCCAGAACGATGCCGCTGGCGATCCCGTGCTGGTCGAGCTGGAGCGTGAATTGCGAACCTATCCGTCCGGCCTCAAGGGCGCGCGGCCTGTGCCGGTCGAGCCCAACGGCATCGTCCATCCGCTGCGGCTGGCGCATGGTGATCAGGTTCTGTCCTTCATCAGCACCATCACCGTCTTCGGCACCCCGCTCGACGTGACGCTGTCGGAACTGGCGATCGAGTCTTTCTTCCCGGCCGACGAGGAGACGAGGGCGGTGTTGGTGCGGCTGGCGAAGGAGCGGGCGGAAGCGAACTGAGCCAGCCCTGCCCTGCCCTGCGCGGGCCTCTCATCACCCTTGTGGCGGCGCCGCTTTTCGGGTGCGGGTGCGTTCCAGGCCGAGCTGGCGCTCGCGCCAGATGATGAAGATGCCGGCGGCGACGACGATCACGCCGCCGACCAGCGTGTTGATGGTGGCGACATCGCCGAAGGCGAAATAACCGACGACGACACCAAGGATCATCGAGGTGTATTCGAACGGCGCCACCACCGAGGCCTCGGCATGGCGGTAGGCGGCCGTCATCAGGATCTGCGCCAGCCCGCCGCAAAAACCAGCGGCAACCAGCAGGCCGGCCTGCAGCGGCGTCAGCGCCTGCCAGCCGAAGGGCAGTGTAAACAGCGCCATGACGCTCGCCGTTGCCGAAAACCACAACACGATGGTCGCTGTCCGTTCGGTCTGAACAAGATTGCGCACGAGCAGGATGGCGTTGGCGGAGATCGCCGCGGAAACCAGCGCCGCAACCACGCCCAGCACCTCCTGGTCGCCGAGCGCGGCGCCCGACGTGAGAAGCGTCAGTTCCGGCCATGAGATGATCAGCACGCCGACCAGGCCGACGGCGACCGCGCTCCAGCGATAGACGCGAATGGCCTCGCCGAGGAAAAGTGAGGAAAACACCACCACCAGCAGCGGCTGGGCATAGTTCAGCGTGATCGCTTCCGGCAGCGGCAACCGCGTCAGCGCGAAGAAGCCGAGCCCCATGGCGCTAACGCCGACGACGCCGCGAGCAATGTGGTTCAGCGGTCGCTTGGTCGCAAACGCCGTACCCAGTTTACCCTTCAAGGCCAGGAAGACGATGATCGGGAAGATGGCGAAGAAGGAGCGGAAAAAGACAATCTGGCCGGCAGGCACGGTGCCGGCTGCCTTGATGCAGGTTTGCATGCCGACAAACACCGCCACCGACATGATCTTGAGCATAATCCCGGTCAGGACACGACCAGGGTGATCGGCCAGTTTCTCGGCCGCATCGTTTCCCGGTCCGGCTTTCACTGCGGTGTAGCTTCCCGGATCGCCGCTGAGATGCACGTCACACGACGCGGCACAGAGGCGCGCATGCCGAACTTCGGTGTGACGATGGTCATCAAGGCCTCGCGATGGAAGGAGAACGCCGTGAAATAGGCATTGGCGCAGTTTTGTCGAGGGGCCGTTTCGTGTAAAGAGCGCGCAACTTCAGATTTTATGGGCCAGCGGACACGTCAGTGGGCCCGATAACGACAGGGAAACCCCAGGGAATGCGAACCGATACCGGCCAGGTCTTCAGGCTCGAAGACTATCGCCCCAGCGACTTTTCCATTCCGCAAACTGGCCTGACCTTTCGCCTTTCGCCAGACGCAACGCGCGTCACCGCCGTGCTGACGATCGAACGCCGCGATGGCGCCGCCGCCTCGGCGTCGCTGGTGCTCGACGGCGACGGGCTGGTGCTAAAGCGCATCGCCATCGACGGCCGCGAGCTCGCGCCGGCGGATTATCTCGCCACGCCGGACCAGCTGACCATTCTGAAGCCGCCGGCCCGCTTCGAGCTGCTGCTCGAGACCGAGATCGCACCGGCCAGCAATGAGGCTCTGATGGGCCTCTATCGCTCCAGCAATGTCTATTGCACGCAATGCGAGGCCGAGGGCTTTCGCCGCATCACCTATTTCCTCGACCGCCCCGACATCCTGTCGGTCTACACCGTGCGCATCGAGGCAAGGAAGGACGAGGCGCCGTTGCTCCTCTCCAACGGCAACCCCGTGGAGAGCGGCGCGCTGGCCGATGGCTGGCACTATGCCAGATGGCACGACCCCTTCCCCAAGCCGTCCTATCTGTTTGCGCTGGTGGCCGGCAATCTCGGCCAGGTCGCCGACAGTTTCGTCACGATGTCCGGCCGCAAGGTCGAGCTCGGCATCTATGTAGAGCCGGGCAAGGAGGGGCTTGCCGGCTACGCCATGGATGCGCTTAAGCGCTCGATGCAATGGGATGAGCAGGCGTTCGGCCGCGAATACGACCTCGACGTCTTCAACATCGTCGCCGTCTCCGACTTCAACATGGGCGCCATGGAGAACAAGGGCCTCAACATCTTCAACGACAAATATGTGCTTGCCGACCGGGAGACCGCGACCGATGCCGATTTCGCCAATATCGAGGCGATCATCGCGCATGAGTATTTTCACAACTGGACCGGCAACCGGATCACCTGCCGCGACTGGTTCCAGCTCTGCCTGAAGGAAGGGCTGACGGTCTTTCGCGACCACGAATTCTCCGCCGACCAGCGCTCGCGCGCGGTCAAGCGCATTGCCGAGGTGCGCACGCTGAGGGCGCATCAATTCCCCGAGGACCAGGGGCCGCTGGCGCATCCGGTGCGGCCGCGCCGCTACCGCGAGATCAACAATTTCTACACGGCGACGGTCTACGAAAAGGGCTCGGAAGTCGTGCGCATGATCCGCACCATTCTCGGGCCGGAAGCCTTCCGCGCCGGCATGGACCTCTATTTCGAGCGCCATGACGGCGAAGCCGCGACGATCGAGGATTTCCTGAAGGTGTTCGAGGACGTTTCCGGGCGCGACCTGTCGCAGTTCGCACTCTGGTACCACCAGGCGGGCACGCCGAACCTGACCGTCAGTTCGACGCACAACCCGGCCACGCGCGAGTTCACGCTCGAGATCGAGCAGTCGGTGCCGCCGACACCGTCGGAAAGCCGCAAGCGGCTGATGCACATTCCGCTCGCCTTCGGCCTAGTCGGCGCCGGCGGCGAGCCGGTCGTCTATGGCGGCGTCGAGGGCGCCGCCGTCGAGGATGGCGTCATCCATATCCGCAAGCGCCGCCATATGGTGCGCTTCTCCGGCGTTGACGAGCGGCCGGCGGTGTCGCTCAACCGCGGCTTTTCGGCACCGATCACGCTTTCGGTCGAGCAGAAGACCGACGACCAGTTCTTCCTTGCCGGTCATGACAGCGACGCGTTCGCGCGCTGGCAGGCGTTCAACACGCTGCTCACCGATGCACTGATAGCGGCCTTCCGCCAGATCCTGGGTGGCGCGAAGCCGGCCTTCACCGCCAGGCTGACCGGACTTGCCGGCAAGATCGCCGGCGATGAGACGCTTGAGCCCGCCTACCGCGCGCTGGCGCTTTCGCTGCCCGGCGAGGCCGATATTGCCCGCGACATCGGCAGGACCATCGATCCCGACGCCATATTTGCCGCCCGCGAGGCGCTGGCGCTGGCGATCGCCCGCGCCAACCAGGACGCCTTCGCCAATCTTTACGGCCGCCTTGCCGACGATGGTCGGTTCAGCCCCGATGCGGCAAATGCGGGACGACGGGCGCTGCGCAACATCCTGCTCGACTACCTCTCGCTGTTGCCGGGAGGCGCCCCGCTCGCCGCCCGGCATTTCGAAGCCGCGACCAACATGACCGACCGCGCCGCAGCGCTCACCGTGCTTGCGCATCGCCATGACGGGTCGCCCGAGGCGGTCAAGGCGCTGGCCGGCTTCGAGGCGCGCTATGGCGCCGATCCGCTGGTCATGGACAAATGGTTCCAGATCCAGGCCAGCGTGCCGGGACCGAAGACCGTCGAGCGGGTGCGCGCTCTGACCGGCCACGCAGCCTTTTCGATGGCCAATCCGAACCGGGTGCGCTCGCTGGTCGGCACATTTTCCAGCGCCAACCAGACCGGCTTCCACCGCGCCGACGGCGAAGGCTACCGGTTTTTTGCGCAGACCGTACTCGAGGTCGAAAAGCGCAACCCGCAAGTCGCGGCAAGATTGGCGACGGCGCTGCGCTCCTGGCGTTCGTTGGAACCGGGCAGACAGGGCAAGGCACGGGAAGCGCTGCTGGCGATCGCCGGTGCCGAGAACCTCTCGGCGGATTTGCGCGATATTGTGGAGCGCACCCTGGCGTGATTACCCCTCCCCCTTGAGGGGAGGGTGGACAGCCGCCGAAGGCGGATGGACGGGTGGGGTCGTTGCGGCAGTGCGCGACTTCAACCAACTTCGACCGTGATTGAACAAGTCGAGCACTTCGCCGACGACCCCACCCGGCCCTTCGGGCCACCCTCCCCTCAAGGGGGAGGGAGAGCCGGCGCTGCGTTATTTCAATCAATTTTTAATGTTTTTCGCCCGCGCCACTGGACAAGGCGAATCACCTTTGATTCTTTACAGACGATTCGGACGTGCGGTGTTGCCGGATCGTCAAGCGTACGGAAATTCGGGGAGTGCCATTTATGGCCAAGGCGGACGCGTGGGGCGCGCCCGAAGGGACGGCTTTTGAGCGGCGCAAGGCGCGAGGCGACGGCCTCGCCGGCAATACGCGGCTCATTGCTGAACCAGCCTACCGGCGGCTCCTGGCTGCCGAACCCCTTCTGCGTCGCTCGATACCGGCGCTCATCGTCATCTTCCTGATCGTCATCGCCGCACTGCGCGTCCTCTCGCTGATGAACGAGCGCGACGAGGTTGAGCGCGACGTCAAGGCAGTGCTGGGGCTTGCTGCCGGCCAGATGGCGAACGCAATCTCGGCCGATCCGAACGCGGCCGCCAGCGGCGCCATCGATCTGCTGGAAAGCACGAGCCGCCAAGGCGCCATGGGCAGAAGTCATGTGCTCGTCATCACCGACAGCGCTTTCAAGATCATCGCCGCGTCGCCGCTTTCGACCGGCTGGCAAGGGCGATCGCTCGACAGCTTGGTGCTTGACGGCCAGCCCCTGTTCATGTTCGGCGACCGCGCTGGCGTCATGGATGTCAGCATCGGCGGACAGGACTGGTACGCGGCGGTGAACCTGACCCGCGACAGGAAGAACGCCGCCGCCGTGCTGGTACCGCAGGAAGCGGTGTTCGACAGCTGGCGCAAAACCGTGTCGCTCAATGTCACGCTGTTCGTTCTGACAGCGGGCGTGCTGATCATCATCCTCTACGCCTATTTCGGCCAGGCATCTCGCGCGCAGACGGCTGACCGCATCTACCTCGAAGCCCACCAGCGCATCGACATGGCCCTGGTGCGCGGCCGCTGCGGCCTGTGGGACTGGGACATGGTGCGCGGCAAGATGTACTGGTCGCGCTCGATGTACGACATGCTGGGCTACGAGCCCTGCAACTCGATGCTGTCGTTTGGCGAAGTCGACGACATCATCCACCCCGAGGACGGCGACCTGTTCGAGCTGGCCAACAAAATCGTCGAGCGCGAGATCGACCATATCGACCAGGTGTTCCGCATGCGCCACGCCGACGGCCAGTGGGTGTGGATGCGCGCCAGGGCCCAGGTGATCGACCCGGAAGCGCCTGAAATCCAGCTGATCGGCATTGCCGTCGACGTCACCGAACAGCGGCATCTGGCGTTGCGCTCGGAGGCGGCCGACCTGCGGCTCAGGACCGCAATCGAGAACATCAACGAATCCTTCGTGCTGTGGGATGCCGCCCAGCGCCTGATCATGTGCAATTCCAAATTCCAGAAGGACAACGGCCTCTCGGACCGCGACGTCATGCCCGGTGCTGCGCGCGCCGTGCTAGAGGAGCGCATGCTAGCCTTCGCCTCGGAACGGCGGCTGGCCAACACCAACGGACCGCAAGGCGGCGCGACCTTCGAGCGGCAGCTCTCGGATGGGCGCTGGCTTCAGGTCAACGAATTGAGGACCAGGGATGGCGGCACCGTCTCGGTCGGCTCCGACATCACCCAGATCAAACTGCACCAGGAAAAGCTGGTCGACAGCGAGCGTCGGCTGATGGCGACCATCCACGACCTCAGCCTCGCCCGTCGGGCCGAGGAGGAACGCGCCAGCGAACTGGTCGAGCTCAACCGCAAATACATGAAGGAAACCGAGCGCGCCGAAGCCGCCAACCGGGCCAAGTCCGAGTTCCTGGCCAACATGTCGCACGAACTGCGCACACCGCTCAACGCCATCATCGGCTTCTCAGAACTGATGGAACAGGGCCTGTTCGGGCCGCTGGGTTCGCCGCGCTACGAGGAATATGCCAACGACATCAACGGCAGCGGCAAATATCTGCTCGGCGTCATCAACGACATACTCGACATGTCGAAGATCGAGGCCGGCCAATTCTCGATGGACCGAGAGGAAATCGATCTCTGCCCGCTGATCCGCGAGACGGTGCGCGTGATCTCGCTGCAGGCGGCGGAGAAATCGATCACGGTCGAAACCCGCATCGCCGATACGATGACTCTGTTCGCCGACCGCCGGGCCATCAAGCAGATCGCCATCAACCTTCTGTCAAATGCGGTGAAGTTCACCGGCCAGGGCGGCCATATCTCGGTGCGTGCCCGCAACACTTCGGGCGCGCTGGTGCTGACCATCGAAGACAATGGCTGCGGCATTCCGAAGGAAGCGCTGAGCAAGCTTGGGCGGCCATTCGAACAGGTGCAGAACCAGTTCTCCAAGAACCACGCTGGCTCCGGCCTTGGGCTCGCCATCTCACGCTCACTGGCCGAGTTGCAGGGCGGCGCGCTGAAAATCCGCTCGACCGAAGGCGTCGGCACCATCGTGTCGGTGCGCATCCCGGTGAAGAAGGCAGCGCCGTCGGTGAAGGCAGCGGCCTGAGGTAGGCCACTCTATCCCCGAGTGCTGAAACAACCATCCTTGAAAAGGTTATCTATTCTATCTATTATAGACAAAGAGGTAGCTTTTCATGCGCGTGACATCGACCGAATTCCAGCAGAACGTCGGACGCTTCCAGGACGCCGCACAGCGGGCGCCGGTTGCGATTACGAAAAATGGCCGCACCCATACGGTGCTTCTCTCGGCGGCAATGTTTGAAGTGCTGGTCAAGGGACGGGTCGCCCGTGCCGTTGAGGACCTGGACGACGAGACCTTGGACGCGATCGCCAAAAGCGCCGTCCCATCAGAATATGACGAGCTGGATGCGATGCTCAAAGATTGGACGCCGTGAGCCTGCCCAAGCCTGTCCCCGGTCTGGTGATTTCCTACTCCTATCTATGGGCGGACGAGCACAGCAAAGGTGCGGAAGAAGGTCGCAAGAATCGGCCCTGCGCAATCGTTGCCGCGCGTCGGATCGTGGAGGGCCGCGAGGTCGTCACAGTGGTTCCGATTACTCACTCGGCTCCGGGTGATCCCGCCGATGCGATAGAAATACCTGCGCCACTCAAGGCCCATCTCGGACTCGACGATATGCCGTCATGGGTGCTTATCAGCGAAACCAACGATTTCCTTTGGCCCGGGCCTGATCTCAGGTCCATTGCGGGAAGCAGGCCCACCCGCTTTCACTATGGGATGCTGCCGCCTCGCTTCTACGCGTATCTGCGCGAGCGGATTTTGCAGGCTCATGCGAGCCGCGCTCTGCGCCGTGTTCAAAGAAGCGAGTAGCCGAGCGGTCGTGTAAGGTCCCCGGCGGCTTTCGCCGCCGGAGACCTGTCGCCATTCACTGCATGCTGTCGTCGCCGCCGTCCCATTGGCGGTGGCGGCCCATGCGGCCGTTCTTCGGCAGCTCGTTGCGCTCGATCTTGCCGTCATTGTTGCGGTCGAGCATGGCAAACACCTTCTTCTCGCGCCCGGTGATGTCTTCCGTGGTCAGCGTGCCGTCCCCTTTGGTGTCGTAGCGGGCGACGATGCGCTTGGCCATTTCCTCGAAACGCGCCTTCTCCAGCGCGTCGGCGAGCTGGGCGACGGTGAGCTTGCCGCCATTGTCGGCGACCAGCTTCTTCAGCCGTGCGTTCATGGCGTCGGAAAACTGGTCGAAGTTGATGGTGCCGTTGGAATCCTTCATCGCCTTGTCGAGGCGCATCATCGTGCCCTCGCGCATTCTGGCGCTGGCATTGTTCTCGGCATAGGCGGTGGTGCCAACGGCGCCGGCCAAGGCGACGAAGGCAAGGGCAAGTCCGGTTGTCTTTCTCATTGATATCTCCTGTTGCATCGTCACCCCCGATGCGATCCGAAACAGCCGTCAGCGCTTCACGCCCTCACGACCCTTTCGTACGAAGCAAAAGGTCGAAGTCTTTTCTGACCTTTTGCGACGTTTCCTTGAGATGTGCTTCCAGCACACCGAAATCCGGCAGGTCAGTCACCGCCAGAAGCAGATCCGACAATCCCGGCGGAACGTCGTCACGTTCGAAGGCACCGGTGAGGCAAAGCCGCGTCATCTGGGTCAGCGCCAGATAAAGTTGGTAGGCTTCGCAAAGCTCTTGCCTGACATCGGCGTCAACGAAATCCGGCACCAGATGCGACAGGATTTCGCCGGTAGCGGTCAGCCTTCCGCCGGCTTCGACCTGACCGGTGATGACGGCCACCTGCGCGATGAATTCGAGGTCTATCAGGCCGCCCGGGATCAGCTTGATGTCCCAGAGATCGCGCGGCGATTTTTCCTTCTCGATCAGCGCGCGCATCTCGGATGCCTCGGCCTTCACCTTGTCGACATCGCGCGGCAAGGCCAGAAGTGCCGCCACCTCGGTTTCGACCTCGGCGCACAGTGCCGCGTCGCCGCCAATGGCGCGGGCCCGGGCCAGCGCCATGTGCTCCCAGGTCCAGGCTTCCTGGCGCTGGTATTTCTTGAAGGCGTCGACATGGGTCGCCACCGGCCCTTTGTTGCCGGATGGCCGCAAGCGCAGGTCGAGTTCGTAGAGCACGCCCTCGGCGGTCGGCGCAGAGACGGCTGCGATCAACCGCTGCGTCATCCTGGTGTAGTAATGCGACGGCGCCAGCGGCTTGTCGCCGTCGGATTCCTCGGCATCGGCGTCGTGGTCGTAGAGCAGGATGAGGTCGACGTCTGAGCCGGCCGTCAATTCGCGGCTGCCGAGCTTGCCCATGCCGAGCAGCGACACCGTGCCGCCGGCGATACGGCCATGGCGGAGTGCGAATTCGGCCGTCACTGCCTGCAGTGCGGCGTCGATGGTCAGGTCGGCGAGGTCGGAAAAGGCACGGCCAGCACGGCTCGGGGTGATCGAGCCGGCGAGCAGGCGTACACCGATCAGGAACTTCTGCTCGGAGGCAAAGATGCGCAGACGATCGAGCACGTCCTCATAGGCCCTGTCGCCTTCGATGAAAGCCGCAAGCCGCGCCGACAGATAGGCGCGGTTGGGCAGTTCGTTCAGCAGCGCCGGATCGAGCAGACCGTCGAAGACATGCGGGCGCTTGGTGATGATCGCAGCCAGCCGGGGCGCGGCACCCATGATGGTCGCCATCAGCTTCAGCAAAGCGGGATTGGACTGCAGCAGCGAAAACAGCTGGATGCCGGCGGGCAGACCGGCGAGGAATTCGTCGAAGCGCACCAAAGCCTTGTCGGCCCGGCGCGTCTGGCCGAAGGCTTTGAGCAGCGCCGGTGTCAGTTCGGTCAGCCGCTCACGCGCTTCAGCCGACTGGGTGACGCGGTAGCGGCCGAAATGCCAGCCGCGAATGACGCGGCAGATGTCGCTCGGCCGCTTGAAGCCGAGCCCGTGCAAGGTCCGCAGCGTGTCAGGATCGTCGACATCGCCGGTAAAGACCAGATTGCCGACGCCTGCCGACAGTTCCGGAGCTGTTTCGAACAGCGCAGCGTAATGGCGCTCGACCTCATGCAAAGCCGCGCGAAAAGTTTCGGAAAATATGGCGGCGTCGGCAAAGCCCAGCATATGAGCGATGCGTTCCAGCCCTTCATCATCGTCCGGCAGGATGTGCGTCTGCTCGTCGGCGACCATCTGGATGGCATGTTCGACGCGGCGCAGGAACCAGTATTGGCGGGTGAGCGTGTCGCGGGCATCGGCGGTGATCCAGCCGCGCGCCGCCAGCGCACCCAGCATCGGCACGGTCTCGCGTCCGCGCAGTTCGGGAAAACGGCCGCCGGCGATCAGCTGCTGGGTCTGGACGAAGAACTCTATCTCGCGAATGCCGCCACGGCCGAGCTTGACGTTGTGGCCCTTCACCGCGATTTCGCCATGGCCCTTGTGGGCATGGATCTGGCGCTTGATCGAATGGACGTCGGCGATTGCCGCGTAGTCCATGTATTTGCGCCAGACATAGGGCTGTAGCTCCCGCAGGAATGCTTCGCCGGCGGCGAGATCGCCGGCCACGGGGCGCGCCTTGATCATGGCGGCGCGCTCCCAGTTCTGGCCGCGCGCCTCGTAATAGCGGAGCGCTGCCTCGACCGGGATCGCCAGCGGCGTCGAACCGGGGTCGGGTCGCAGCCTGAGATCCGTTCGGAAGACATAGCCATGCTCGGTGCGGTCCTGGAGGATGCGCACCAGCCTGCGGGTCAGGCGTGCAAACAGCTCGGTGGCGTCGAGCGGATCGACGATCGCCTTCGCATCCGGGTCGAAGAAGACAACAAGGTCGATGTCGGAGGAAAAATTCAGTTCATGGGCGCCGAGTTTGCCCATGCCGAGCAGAATCCAGCCGGACTGCTCCGCCGGATTGTTGGGATCCGGCAGTTTGAGCTTGCCCTGGCTGTGCGCCTCGCGCAGCAGGAAGTCGACGGCGGCGCGAGTGCAGGTATCGGCGAGATCGCTGAGGCGCCTGACCGTCAGCGCGGCATCGGCCTCGCCGGAGAGGTCCGCAAGCGCAATCAGGAAGTGCGCCTCCGCCTTCCATTGCCTGAGCTCCATCATCAGGCTGGATTCCGAAACGGTCTCGGCAAAGGCAGCATTGCCGATCGCTTCGGCAATGCTGAGCAGCCTGGCCTCGACACCATCATCAAACAGCGCGTCGAGGATTTGCGGCCGGCGGCGCGCGACATCGCGCAGGAAGGGTGAGAGGTCGAAGACGGCGGCGAGAAAATCCTGGACGGCACCCTTGTCGCCCAAAAACTTCGCCAGCCGCGGCAGGTTCTCGTCCACGGCTTCGGCGGCGAGCTCCGACAGTTTGCGCCGGGCGCGGCTCCCATCCAGCGGCGCGAGCTTTGCCGCCAGTTGAAACTGCCATTCGGTCTCGATCGGTTTCGCAGCCATTCTCACCGCCATCAATGGTCCTCCCGCACCGGGAAACTCATGATAACGGACAATCCGGGATTGGCGGGCAGAAGTTCGAGCTTGCCATTGTGGAACGTCATGATCGCCTTGGCGAGGCTGAGGCCGAGGCCGGACCCCGGCTGCGAGCGGCTCTTTTCCAGCCGCACGAATCGCTCGGTCACCCTGGCGCGGTCGGCATCGTCGGGGATGCCCTGGCCATTGTCGGCGACGGAAAGCCGTATGTCGTGACCGAGGCGTTGGAGCGTCACATGCACTGCCGGCTTTTCGGTCGAATCGGTGGAGTATTTGATCGCATTGTCGACAATGTTGGACAGCGCCTGGCCGATCAGCTCTCGATTGCCGTTGACGGCGAAATCCCCCTGGATATTCGTCTCAAGTGCGACACCCGCCTCCTCCGCCACCGGCTCGTAGAGTTCGACCACATCGCGCACTGCGGCGGCGAGATCGACCTTGCCGGTGCTTTCCGAGGAATAGCCCGCCTCCAGCCTGGAGATCATCAGGATGGCGTTAAAGGTCTTAATCAGCTGGTCGGACTCGGCAATCGTGCCCTCCAGTGCCTGCCGATAGTCAGCGGTCTTGTGCTTGCCCGAAAGCGTGGCCTCGGCGCGGTTGCGCAGCCTGGTCAGCGGCGTCTTCAAATCATGGGCGATGTTGTCGGAGACCTGCTTCAGGCCTTCGTTCAGCGTCGCAATCCTGGCCAGCATGGTGTTGAGATTCTCCGACAGGCGGTCGAACTCGTCGCCGGCACCGGTCACCGGCAGCCTGCCGGTGAGGTCGCCGCCCATGATGCGGCGGCTCGCCTCCGAGACGCTGTCGATGCGCTTCAGCGCCGCGCGGCCGACAAAGAACCAGATCAGCAGCCCGCCCAGTCCCATCATGCCGAGCGCCAGCATCAGGGCGCGGCGGATGACGGCACGGAAGCGCTCGGGCTCGCCGAGATCGCGGCCGACAAGCATTATCATCTGGTTGGGTAGCCTGAGCACCAGGGCGATGGCGTTGTGGCCCTTCTCGCCTTCCACCTGAATTTCGGGCTCGCCGGGCTGCGCCCCGTTGGGGTCGGCAGCCTGATTGCGCTGCCGCTCGAGCTCGCCCTCGCCGAAGCGCCGGTAGGAGAATGGCTCGGTCGTCCAGCCGTCGGTCTCGAGCACGCCCGGCTCCAGGCTTTGCACGTTGCCGGTCAGGATCTGACCGTTGGCATCGGCGATCAGATAGAGATTGGCGCCGGGCTGGCGCGAGCGCTGCTCGACGACGCGCACCAGCACCGGCAGGCCGCCGCGCTGATAGGCTCGCGCCAGGCCCAGCACCTCGTCATTGATCGTCTGCTGGGTCTGGCCGGTCAGCATGCGCGCCGATAGCGACGTCATGTAGAAGACGAGCAGCACGGCACAGAGCGCAAAAAGCAGGAAATAAAGCGCCGAAAGCCGCGCCGCCGTCGTTCTCATGATGGCCGGCAAGGAAAGAGCCATGGATGTCTAGATCATGATGAGATTTGGTTGAAATCTCATCATGATCTACCCCTTTGTTGGAGCATGATCTTTTCCAAAAAACCGGTACCCACTTTTTGGGATCATGCTCTAGCTCTTCAGCATATAGCCGGCGCCGCGGACGGTGTGCAGGATCGGCTTGTCGAAACCCTTCTCGATCTTGCCGCGCAGGCGCGAGACATGCACGTCGATGACGTTGGTCTGCGGATCGAAATGATAGTCCCAGACATTTTCGAGCAGCATGGTGCGTGTCACCACCTGGCCGGCATGGCGCATCAAATATTCGAGCAGGCGGAATTCGCGCGGCTGCAGCGTGATCTCGCGCGCGGCGCGCTTCACGGAATGAGAGAGACGGTCGAGTTCGAGGTCGCCTACCCGGTAGACGGTTTCGGCTTCCCTGGCGCTGGCGCGGCGGTTCAGCACCTCGACGCGGGCGAGCAATTCGGAAAAGGCATAGGGCTTGGTCAGATAGTCGTCGCCGCCGGCGCGTAAGCCCGTGACGCGGTCATCGACCTCGCCCAGCGCCGACAGGATCAGCACCGGCGTGGTGTTGCCGCGCGAGCGCAGGCCGGCAATGACGGAGAGCCCGTCGCGGCGCGGCATCATACGGTCGACCACCATCACGTCATAGTCGCCGGCATCGGCAAGCGCGAAGCCGGTTTCGCCGTCGCCGGCGACATGGGCGGTGTGTCCGGCCTCTGCAAAGGCCTTCTGCATGTAGTCGGCCGCCTCGCGATCGTCTTCTATGACGAGAATCTTCATAGAGCCGTTATACGCGATTTCGCTGGAAGATTGAGGGGCCGCCATGAGCGTGAAACTTTGCTGTTAGAGCGGCAGCGGGCGATGGGGGCCCGCTGCCGCCGGGGGCAGAACACGATGACTGACTAACGCGTTCGGCCCCTTGCTTTCCCGTGCGGCAGCTCGGGGGTGTTGAAACCGCCGCACTGGAAAAGTGTTCGATGTCAGCCCTTGGCGACCGGCAGCGCGACGAAGCGGTTCGAGTCATCGCGGGTGATCTGCATCAGCACCGCCTTGCGGCCGGACTTGACCGCATCGGCCATCGCCTTGGCGACGTCCTCGGTGCCGTTCACCTCCGTCGAATTGACCGACGTGATGACATCGCCGGGCTGGATGCCGCGGTCGGCGGCATCGCTGTCGGGGTCGACATCGGTCACCACCAGACCCTTGCCGTTCTCCGACTTGGTGACTGTGAGGCCGAGATCGGCCAGCGCGGCCGGCTTTGCCGGTGCTGCAGGCTGCTGCGGGTCGGCCGAGGCCTGCTTGTCGGTGGACGGCAGCGTGCCGAGGTCGACCTTGATCGTCTCGCTCTTGCCGTCGCGCCACACGGTGACGTCGACCGACTTGCCGGGCGAATAGGCACCGATCAGGCGAGCCAGTTCCTTCGGCGATGCAACGTCCTTGCCTTCGACCTGGGTGATCACGTCACCGGCGGTGATGCCGGCCTTCTTGCCGGGACCGCCGTCCTGGGCGCTGGAGACCAGAGCCCCGTTCTGCGACTTCAAGCCCAGCGATTCGGCGATATCCGGCGTGACCGGCTGGATTTCGACGCCGAGCCAGCCACGCTGCACCGAGCCGCTCTTCATAAGATCCTGCACAACCTGCTTGGCGGTCGAGGCCGGGATGTCGAAGGCGATGCCGACGCTGCCGCCCGAGGGCGAGAAGATCGCGGTGTTGATGCCGACGACCTGGCCGTTGAGGTTGAAGGTCGGTCCGCCAGAATTGCCGCGGTTGACCGAGGCGTCGATCTGGATGAAGTCGTCATAAGGGCCGGCGCCGATGTCGCGGCCACGGGCCGAGACGATGCCGGCGGTCACGGTGCCGCCAAGGCCGAACGGATTGCCGACAGCCACCACCCAGTCGCCGACGCGAACCTTGGAATCGTCGGCGAAGTCGACATAGGTGAACTTGCCGACGCCGTCGACCTTGAGCACGGCCAGATCGGTGCGCGGATCGGTGCCGATCAGCTTGGCGTCGAGTTCCTTGCCGTCATTCATCACCACGGTGAAGGCAGAGCCTTCCTCGACGACATGGTTGTTGGTGACGAGATAGCCGTCATCGGAGATGAAGAAGCCCGAACCCTGCGCCACCGGGCGGGGCTGGTCGTTGTTGTGGTCGCGATGGCTGAAGCGACGGTTGCCGCCGCCTTGGCCGTTCTGATCGCCAAAGCCGCGGAATTGCTTGAAGAACTGGCGCAGCTGCGGATTGTCGGGCAGGTTGTTCATGCCGTCCGGATCATCGGACTGTTCGGAACCGTCATCGGCGGCAGGTTCGATCTTGGCCTTGACCTTGACGCTGACCACGGCCGGCGAAACGCGCTCGACGACATCGGCAAAGCCCGGCACCTGCGGCGCTTCGACCCGGACGGCGTCAGCCAGAACAGGGGCCGTGCCGGTGGCAACGGCACCGAAGCCGATGGCGCCGGCAATGGCGAGCGAAGCGGCGGCGGCCAACAGGCGCTTGCGGGTGCGGGAATATGAATTGGGGGCAATAGACATGGATCTCGTATCCTCTTTTCACTGGATGCGGCTCAGGCAGAGCATCCTCGGACAAGAGGAATAGCGAGGCGCACATTACGGCGCCATTTCCGAAGCATGAAAGTTTTGTAATGTTGGCGGCTGTTCAGTCCCGCCGAAGGATGGTGTCCAGCGCGGCCTGTTCCTCGGCACTCAACGCCTTGGTCGCCAGCGAGCGACGGGAGCGCGTGGTGAGCACGATGAAGACGCCCCCGATCAGCAGCAGAAGCACCGGCGTGCCCCAGAGCAAGGCGTTGCGCGGGCTGAAGCGCGGCTTCAACAGCACGAACTCGCCGTAGCGCGACACGATATAGTCCATCACCTGCTGATCGGTATCGCCGGCAACGAGGCGCTGGCGCACCAGGATGCGCAGGTCACGGGCAAGGTCTGCATCCGATTCGTCGATCGACTGGTTCTGGCAGACCATGCAGCGCAGGCCTTCCGACAAGACACGCGCCCGCGCTTCGAGCGCCGGGTCGGCGAGAACCTCGTCGGGTTTCACTGCTTGCGCCGCGCCGGCGAACAACAGCGTCAGCAGCAGGACGAGCGAGGCCAGCGAGAACCTGGTGCTCACGGCAGGCCTGCCGATGGCATGGCAGCTGCCGGCTTGCGGCGGCGCGAGGGCGCGCCGACACGCAGGCGGCGGTCGAACAGCGACATTGCCGCGCCCGCCATCATCACCAGAGCACCGCCCCAGATCAGCGTCACCAGCGGCTTCCACCACAGGCGCACGACGACCGAACCGTCGGTGCCCTCGTCGCCGAGCGACAGATAGAGCTGGCTGAAGCCGATCGTCTCGATGCCGGATTCGGTCGTCGTCGTCTGCCGCACCGGAAAGAAGCGCTTGGCCGAGGTGATTTCAGCCGAAACGGCGCCATCAGCCCCGATCAGCGAAAAGCGGCCGCGGTCCTCGCTATAGTTCGGGCCCTGCGCGGGGTAGAGCCCCTCGAAGCGCAGCGTGTGGCCGGAGAGTTCGACGCTCTCGCCGGCATGCATCGACAGGATTTTTTCGGTGCCGAAGCACAGCGTGCCGACAATGCCGAGCGTCGTCAGCCCAAGGCCGAGATGGGCCAGGGCGGTGCCGAAGACCGAACGCGGCAGGCCGGCGAAACGGCGCAGCATGATGGCCGGCGACACATTGCCGAAGCCGGATTTGACGGCAAGGTCGGTGACCGCGCCGCAGACCAGCCAGCAGGCGAGGCCGACGCCAAGGGCGGCGAACACCGATGCGCCGTCGATGAACAGACCGGTGACCAGCATGGACAAAAGGGCGGCGGCGAAAGCGGCCATCAGACGCTGGGCGACGGCATAGAGGTCACCGCGCTTCCAGGCAAGCAGCGGCCCAAAGGGGACCAGGACCAGCAGCGGCACCATCAGCGGGCCGAATGTCAGGTTGAAGAACGGCGCGCCGACCGAGATCTTGCCGGTCGAAAGCGCCTCGACCACCAGCGGATAGAGCGTGCCGACGAGCACGGTGGTGGTGGCCGTTGTCAGGAACAGATTGTTGAGCACCAGCGCGCCTTCGCGCGAGATCGGGTGGAACAGGCCGCCGGCCGTAAGCCTGGAGGCGCGCAGCGCAAACAACGCCAGCGAGCCGCCGATGAACAACGTCAATATGCACAGGATGAAGATGCCACGCGTCGGGTCGGTGGCAAAGGCATGCACCGAGGTGAGCACGCCGGAGCGCACCAGGAAGGTGCCGAGCAGCGACAGCGAGAAGGTGAGGATGGCGAGCAGCAGCGTCCAGATCTTGAGCGCCGAGCGCTTCTCCATGACGATCGCCGAATGCAAGAGCGCGGTGCCTGCCAGCCACGGCATGAAGGAGGCGTTCTCGACCGGATCCCAGAACCAGAAGCCGCCCCAGCCGAGCTCGTAATAGGCCCAGTAGGAGCCCATGGCGATGCCGCCGGTCAGAAACATCCAGGCGACAAGCGTCCATGGCCGCACCCAGCGCGCCCAAGAGGCATCGATGCGGCCTTCAATGAGGGCCGCGACCGAGAAGGAAAAGCATATGGAGAAGCCGACATAGCCGAGATAGAGCAGCGGCGGGTGTATGGCGAGGCCGAGGTCCTGCAGGACCGGGTTGAGATCGCGGCCTTCGATCGGCGCCGGATTGAGCCGGATGAACGGATTGGACGTCGCCAGAATGAACAGGAAGAAGGTGGCGCCGATCGCCCCTTGCACAGCCAGCACATTGGCCCGCAGCGTTGCCGGCAAATTGGAGCCGAAGACGGCGACCAGCGCGCCGAAGAAGGTCAGGATCAGCACCCAGAGCAGCATCGAGCCTTCGTGATTGCCCCAGGTTCCGGTGATCTTGTAGATCAGCGGCTGCAGCGAATGCGAGTTTTCCCAAACGCTGGCCACCGAGAAATCGGAGGCGGCATAGGCGCCGGCAAGTGCTGCGAAGGAAAGCGCTGTGAGCGCAAAGCCGGTGACGGTGACCGGGCCGCCGACAGCCATCAGCCTCTGATTGCCGGTACGGGCGCCGATGAGCGGCACCAGCGTCTGCACCAGCGACAGGGCGAAAGCGAGGACGAGCGCGAAATGTCCGGTCTCAACCATTGTCAGTTCGTGCTTTCCTGCCAGACGCCCTTGGCCTTCAGCCCATCGGCCACTTCCTTGGGCATGTAGCGCTCGTCATGCTTGGCCAGCACGCTGTCGGCGACGAAGACGCCATCCGTCCCGAAAGCGCCTTCGGTGATGACGCCCTGCTCCTCGCGGAACAGATCGGGCAGGATGCCGGTATAGGTGACCTTGACCGATTTGTGGGTGTCGGTGACCGAGAAGGCAACCGTCGCGCCCTGCCCGCGCACGACCGTGCCCTTTTCGACGAGGCCGCCGAGCCTGATGCGCTGTCCCGGCTGGACGCTGGCGGTGGTCAGGTCGGCAGGCATGTAGAAATACGAAGCTTTTTGGCCGAGCGAATAGAAGGTCAGCCCGGTGGCAGCGCCGAGGAAGGCCAGCCCTCCGACAATCACCGACAATCGCTTCTGCTTGCGCGTCATGCCCTACTCCGTCGCCGTCAGGCCGAGCGAGGCGGCAAAGGCGGTGAATTTCTTCGCTTCCTCACTATCGGCGCCGAAAACGGCAATACCGCGATGCAGCGCGTCGCGCGCCTGGTCGGCCTTGCCCAGCACCACATAGGAACGAATGAGCCGCATCCATCCTTCCGTGTCGCGCGGATTTTGCCGCAGTTTTTCATCGAGGCCGGCGACCATGGTGTCGATCATGGCCTGCCTGTCCTGCGGCGCCATGGACGAGGCAGCATCGACGGCTGCGGCATCGGGGCCTTTCGCGGGCTCTCCTGACGCGACGCTGCGGTTGGCAGCATCGGCCAGCGCCTGTTGGACGGCATCGCGCCATGGCGAATCCTGCGGCAGGAGGCCGAGCATCTTCTGCCAGGCAGCGGTCGCCTCCGCCAGACGGCCTTCCTGCGCCAGCGCCATGGCCAGGTAGAAAGAGGCTTTCGGGTTTGCCGGGTCGAGCCTCAACGCCTGTTCGAAAGCCGATTGCGCATCGGCCGAGACAATGCCGCCTGCAGCATTGGCGATCGCCTCGCCGAGACCAGCCTCGCGGGTAGCGGTGTCGCCATCGAGGCGGATGGCGTTGCGATAGGCGGTCACGGCATCGGAAAAGCGCTGCAGGCGCAGATAGATCGGGGCGAGCACGTCCCATCCCCTGCCATCGGACGGATTGGCGGCAAGATGGGCCTCGGCGCGCGCCACCAGTTCATCGACGGAGGAATCGGCGGGGTTCTTGGCCAGCCGTTCGGCAAGCGGCTGCGACGGCAAATCGGGCGAGCCAAGCTGACTGTACAGGCCCCAGCTGAGCAGCGGGACCACCAGCACCGCAGATGTCGCCACCAGCCTGGCCGCTCGCGACGGCTGCGGCATGCCAGGCGCATCGGCTTGACTGGTATTGCCCAGGCGAAGGATGCGGCGGGCGATTTCGGCACGCGCCTCCTCGGCTTCCGCCGGCTGGATCAGGCCGCGTGAGACGTCGCGCTCAAGCTCGGCCAGTTGGTCGCGATAGACTTCGAGGTCATGGTCATTGCTGGTCGAAGCGCCCCTGCCGCCGCCGGTCAGCGGCAGCAGCACCGCCAGGCTTGCACCCAGCGTGAGGATTGCGGCTATGACCCAGAACAGCATGGTTCTTCCAATAGAGCGAGAGCCCTGCTCTGCCAACACAGACACACTGCGACGCTTTGACGGCAGCGAGCAAACAAGCCCGGTCCCAATCAGCCGGACCGGATACTCAGGTCAGCGGCGTCCAGCTGCCGTCAGCGTTGCGGCAGGCGGTGCCACGCGCGGTCTGGCCGGCCGTGCCGGTGAACACCGTATGGGTGTATTGGCGGCAATCCTGCGAGCCGACGCGATACGGCTGGGCGGCGACGACTTCGCCGGAATGGGCCGAACTGTCGCTCTTCCACGTCACCTTCTGGCCGCTCGCCGTGTATTCGAGCGCCTTGTATTCCGCCTCGAGCGCCTTGCGCTTCTCGGTCTCGTTCAGGCCACTGCCGATCGATCCGCCGACGAGCCCGCCGGCCATGGCCGAAATGATCGTCGTCGCGACTTTGGCGCCTGAAGGAGGCGTCGCGGGCGGGTTGGTGATGGAGATATCCGGGCCGCCGCCCTTGCTCAGGGTTCCGCAGCCGGAGAGAGCGAGCAGTGCGGAAACGAGCGCAACGCGAATCTTCATGCCAACAACCGGTTTTCTTGAACGGGATGCGCTTGGGGCCGCGTCATCGAGGATGTCTGCTGGCCATAGTATTGATATTTGTCGGAAATTTGGCCGTTTGCCGACCATCCGAGGAGCAATCGACAGGTCGCCATAACACAGGCGCCCAGTCATGTCGATTGGCCCTGGAAATGCATCATTGCAGGCTCCGCAAGCGCACCACCGCCTTCAGCCCGCCCATGGCGGAGCGGTCCAGCGCCAGAGCGCCGCCATACTCGTTGACGAGGTCGGCAACAATGGCAAGTCCGAGCCCGGTGCCTGGCTTGGTCTCGTCGAGGCGCCGGCCTCGTTTCAGCGCATCGCGCGCCTTGTCCTCGGGAATGCCAGAGCCGTCATCCTCGATCGCGATCTCGAACAAGCCGGCGGCGCCGGCCGGCGTGACGGACACAGCGACAGTGCTCTTTGCCCATTTCATGGCATTGTCGAGCAGATTGCCGAGCAGTTCCTCTAGATCCTCGCGCTCGCCGGCAAAGACGATATCGGCGGCCGGCAAGACAAGCGACAGACTGACATCAGGCTTGAGCTTTTGCAGCACGCGCACCATGCGCTGCACCAGCGGCGTCACCGGCGTGCGGTAGACGACGCTGTCGCGCTGCGCGGCGACGCGGGCCCGCTGCAGATAGTGATCGACCTGCTTCTGCATCGAGGCGGCCTGGTCGGCGATGAGCTGGCCCTTGGCGCCGCCGAGCGCCCGCCCCTCATTGATCAGCACGGCGAGCGGCGTCTTCAGCGAATGGGCGAGATTGCCGACCTGTGTGCGTGAGCGCTCGACGATGCGCTTGTTGTTTTCGATCAGCGCATTGGTCTCGTTGGCAAGCGGCTCGATTTCGGCCGGGAACTGGCCGTCGAGCCGCTGCGCCGTGCCCTCGCGGACCATTGCAAGCGCGTTGCGAACCCGGCGCAAGGGCTGCAGGCCAAGCAGGATGGCGATGGCGTTGATAGCGATCATGCCGACGCCGAACAGGCTGAGATAGGTTAAGAGGCGGCGCTGGAAGGTGGCGATCTCCTGCTCGAGCTCGGTCTTGTTGCCCATGACGCGGAAGCGCGCGGCGCGGTTCTTGGCGTCGAGGACGAATTCGCTTTCGAACACTTGCAGTTCCTCGTCGCCGATGCCGTCGGTGGAATAGCTGCGCTGGAAACTGGAATTGAAAGGCACCTCGACTACGGTTGGCGACGGGATCGTCGTGGTCATCGAGGACGAATGAAGGTTGCCATGCACCCCTTCGGAAGCCGGCTCCACCGACCAGTACCAGCCTGAATTCGGCTCCGAGAAGCGCAGGTCGCCGAGGTCGGGAGCACCGGTGAGCTGGCCGGATTCGGAAACGCCGACGGAGCCGATCAGGTTGAACAGGTGCGCCGACAAGAGGCTGTCGAAGCCGCGCTCGCTGGCCTGGCGGTAGAGCGTAGTGATCAGGGTGAAGATGACGATCAGGGTGAGGATCGCCCAGATGGTGGAAAAGCCGATGACGCGGAAGGCCAGCGAGCGCGGCCAGAGCCGTGCCGAAAAAGGCTTCCTTGCTGGTATGGGGAGCGGTTCCGCCTTACGCCTCCGGCTCACGCATGCGATAGCCCATGCCGCGCACGGTTTCGATCATGTCGATGCCCATCTTCTTGCGCAGCCGGCCGACGAAGACCTCGATGGTGTTGGAATCGCGGTCGAAGTCCTGGTCGTAAAGATGCTCGACCAGTTCGGTGCGCGACACCACCTCGCCCATATGGTGCATCAGATAGGCCAGCAGTCGAAACTCGTGCGAGGTCAGCTTCAGCGGCTGACCGTCGACATCGGCCTTGGAGGCCTTGGTGTCGAGGCGCAGCGGCCCGCAAGTGAGTTCGGATGAAGCATGGCCGGCGGCGCGCCGGATCAGCGCCCTCACCCGCGCCAGCACCTCCTCGATGTGGAACGGCTTGGTGACATAGTCGTCGGCGCCGGCGTCGATGCCCGATACCTTGTCGCTCCAGCGGTCGCGCGCGGTCAGGATCAGCACAGGCATCTTGCGGCCGTTGCGACGCCAGCGCTCGACGACGCTGATGCCGTCCATCTGCGGCAAGCCGATGTCGAGCACGACGGCGTCGTAAGGCTCGGTGTCGCCGAGGAAATGGCCCTCCTCGCCGTCATAGGCGCGGTCGACGACATAGCCGGCATCGACCAGCGCGTCGGCCAGCTGCCGGTTCAGATCCTTGTCATCTTCGACAACGAGTACGCGCATGATTGGTCAGGCCTGTTGATGTCTCAGATATAGGCCGATTCCGGCGGCCTGGGAAACAATGGGGTCAGTTCGCCGGGACGACGATCTCGGAACGGCGCGGGCGCTGACCGTTCTTGCCAGGAACGAGCACGACGATGACGCAGACCTCCTGGCCGCCACGCGTCGACTGCGAGGCCTTGGCCAGTGTGCCGCCATTCTGCTCGGCAACCTGCTGGCCGATCGCGTAGCAGTCGGCCGCGGCCGCCGGCGTCGCCTGCGACGCCAACACGGAGGCGATGCCAAGCGCCAGTGTCGCGGTTCTGAAATGAGAGCGAAGCGTTTTCATGGACGGCGTTGTAACGCAACTGTGCTGAACGTGAAATGAACGGTGAATGGTTGAAAACCCATCCCCGCAATATCCCCTGCGCGCGAAACGAATGAATGCGATCTTGCCGCCTAGTCCCCTCAGACCGGGCATGGGATTCATAGCCGGAAAACCGGCAGCGCGGCTATGGTTTTTGCGAATAGGCTCTCAAGTCGTGGATGGGATTGGGAAGAGGTCAAGGTGCGACCATTCTCACGGGCGCCCTAATTAGCGTAGGAAACGCCAAACCATCGGAGTGGGCCATGACGGATAATGATCTTGCCGACCTCTACCGGGGCTACATCGCCTGCCTGAATGCCCAGGACTGGGCCAATCTCGGAAAGTTTGTCGGCGATGAAGTTCAGCACAATGGCGAAATGCTCGGCCTTTCAGGTTATCGCCGCATGCTCGAAGGCGATTTCGAGGCCATTCCCGATCTCGGTTTCAACATCGAACTGCTGGTCTGCCAACCACCGCGCGTGGCGGCGCGCCTGCATTTCGACTGTCGTCCCAAGGGAATGCTGTTCGGCCTGCCGGTGAATGGCAAGCGCGTGTCGTTCGCCGAGAATGTTTTCTACGAATTCGGAGAGGGTCGCATTCGCGAGGTGTGGTCGGTCATCGACAAGGCCGAGATCCAGGCGCAGATTTAGAGCAATTCCAGGAAAAGTGTGAAGCGCTTTCCCTTGGGAATTGCGTCAAACAAAGAGATAGAGCGGTTCGCCGTTTCCGTGAAACGGTGAAAACGCTCTAGGTAGCGCTCTGCGTGATGGCGCGAATTCGCAGCAGCCCGTGATGGAGCGCGAGGTCCTCGTCGTAGCGGGCCTCGGCGAACTCGAGGGACAGTCGGGTCTGCTCGCGCGAACCGGTGGCGAATGCAGCGCCGTCGAGGCGCGCCCGGATGCTGTCCATGATCAGACGCGTCTCGGCCTCGCCTTGCGCCTTCGACCAGACATGCAGCGTGATTAGCTGGTCGGCATCATTGTCGGCGCCGGTGTCGAGATCGAAAGCGCTGGTCCGGCCATAGGTGACATAGGGGAAAGCGGCACTGTCGGCCGCCTGCTCGCGCAACCCGGCGCCGCCGAGCAGCGCCGTCAGCGAGGCGTCGCTCTTCAATCTCATGAACAAGGCTTGCAGCAAATCGCCGGGCGCCGTCATCCTCGTCTCCGTTCGCCTGTCACGCCTAAGAGCATGATGTCATCCGAAACCGTTTCACACTTTTCGGCATCATGCTCTGGAACAAACTTCACGCTCGCCGGCAGTTTCGCGCGCAACCTAACTGCGTTGCACCGGTTTCGCCAGACAACGGCCGGCCCGCTGCAAGTTGCGAATCGGGCGGCATGGCCGTTTCAGGGACCGGTTTTTATTTGGCATGCAGGGAGTTTCAAGAAGGGTGTTATGAGGAGGCCTGTTTTCTCCGACAATTCGAGGTCATTTCATGCGAACGCCATCGCTGCTGCCGGCTTTTGGAAAGCTCGGCGTCAAGCCGCCGGTCGTGATTGCGGCAGCACCCACGCTGTCCAAGAGCATGAACAGCGCAGCTTTGCGCATGCGGAAGGTTCTTTCCGCGCATGGCGGCCTGATCTTGAAGCTGTCGGTGCTGGTCTGGACGATCCTGATCCTGGCGGCGGCATTTTTCATGTCACGGGCCTGACGCCGCGATGGCAAACCGCTACGCCTTGCGCATGGACCAGCCTGAGAGCTGGACTATCTTCGACATCTTCACCGGCCAGCCTGTCGAGCTCAAGCATCAGGTCATGGTCGGCATGAATGTGCGCGATGCCGAGGCGATGGCCGACCGCCTGAACAGCCGGGACGTCAAGCGGCGGGCAAAAGCCGACCGCAAATCCTGATCCAGGTCGATCACAGGCGAGCGTTAGCTGAAATCGGCGGCGGTGAGCACATATATGCTCTTGCGGGTGCGCGCATACGCCTTGCTGGCGATGTCATGGATGGAGTTGGACGCCGTATCGAAGGCGGCCAGATAGGTGGCTTCCGAGGTCGCCGTCCCAGATGGCGCCTTCGAGATTGCATCGGCAGCGACAGAGAAGGAAATCTGGAACATGCCATCATGGCCGACAAAGCGGATACGCTTGCCGGCCTCGTCATAGCTGCGGCTTGGATTGGGGAATGTCAGGCTCATGACTTGGCTCCCTTGGGTGCGGCGGCGGCTTTCTTGACTGCCGCCCGCTTCTTCTTCGGTGTCGGGTTCAAGGCTTCCTCAACGCGGTCGGCCTCTTCCTTGGCCAGGCGCAATCCCCTGAGCCTCGCGGTCTTGATCTCCCTAGCCCTCGCCTCGGACATGTAGTCGGAGGTTGCCTTGTTGCGCTCGGCCGTCTTCTTCTGCTTGTCCATGAAGCGGGCCTCAGCTTTTTCCATGATACTCTGATTGCCGTCGGCCATCGCTTAAATCTCCCTTGTGCCTGAAACCGTTGAAATGAAACTTTCCATATAAATAGTCGCTTTGGCGCAGAAATTCAATTTTTTGAATTATTTAAACGGAGCGCGATATCTGGAAATCCGCGGGCCACATAATACTTTTTAATATTCTGAGCTGCCCCGCGAATAATTTTTGGCACTCCTATCTATCGAGTGCCAGAGCGCCTATATGAGAGACGCGGCCGCCTATGCCGGCCCCAGAAAGAAGTTCTCATGAAGTTTCGGCCACTCCACGATCGCGTCGTCATTCGGCGCGCCGAAGGTGATATCAAATCCAAGGGCGGCATCATCATCCCCGACAATGCCAAGGAAAAGCCGCAGGAAGGCGAAGTCATCGCCGTTGGGCCTGGCGCACGCGACGAAAATGGCGCGCTTGTTCCGCTCGACGTCAAGGCTGGCGACACCATCCTGTTCGGCAAATGGTCGGGTACCGAGGTCAAGATCGACGGCGAGGACCTTCTGATCATGAAGGAAGCCGACATCATGGGCGTCATCGAGAAGACCGCGGCCGCCAAGAAAGCTGCCTGACCTCACTCCCTCTGAACGAACTGGATAAAAAATGTCTGCCAAGGAAATCAAATTCTCCACCGATGCGCGCGACCGCATGCTGCGCGGCGTCGAGATCCTCACCAATGCGGTGAAGGTCACGCTCGGCCCCAAGGGCCGCAACGTCATCATCGACAAGGCCTATGGCGCGCCGCGCATCACCAAGGACGGCGTCACCGTCGCCAAGGAAATCGAGCTTGCCGACAAGTTCGAGAACATGGGCGCGCAGATGGTGCGCGAAGTGGCCTCGAAGACCAACGACCTTGCGGGTGACGGCACCACCACTGCCACCGTGTTGGCCGCCTCGATTCTGCGCGAAGGCGCCAAGCTCGTTGCCGCCGGCATGAACCCGATGGACCTCAAGCGCGGCATCGACCAGGCTGTCGCCGCCGTGGTCAAAGACATCAAGGCGAAGGCCAAGAAGGTTAAGTCGTCGGCCGAGATCGCCCAGGTCGGCACCATCGCCGCCAATGGCGACGCCACCGTCGGCGCCATGATCGCCAAGGCGATGGACAAGGTCGGCAATGACGGCGTCATCACCGTCGAGGAGGCCAAGACCGCCGACACCGAACTCGACGTCGTCGAAGGCATGCAGTTCGACCGCGGCTATCTCTCGCCCTATTTCGTCACCAATGCCGACAAGATGCGCGTCGAACTGGAAGAGCCTTACGTTCTCATCCACGAGAAGAAGCTCGGCAATCTGCAGGCGATGCTGCCGATCCTTGAGGCGGTGGTGCAGAGCGGCCGGCCGCTGCTGATCATTTCGGAAGACGTGGAGGGCGAAGCGCTGGCGACGTTGGTCGTCAACAAACTGCGCGGCGGCCTCAAGGTCGCGGCCGTCAAGGCGCCAGGCTTCGGCGACCGCCGCAAGGCGATGCTGGAAGACATCGCGGTGCTGACATCGGGCCAGATGATTTCCGAGGATCTCGGCATCAAGCTCGAAAACGTCACCATCGAGATGCTCGGCCGCGCCAAGCGGGTGCTGATCGAGAAGGACACCACCACGATCATCGACGGCGCCGGCACCAAGGCGACCATCCAGGCGCGCATCGCCCAGATCAAGGGGCAGATCGAAGAGACGACGTCCGACTATGACAAGGAGAAGCTGCAGGAGCGGCTGGCCAAGCTCGCCGGCGGCGTTGCCGTCATCCGCGTCGGTGGCGTCACCGAGTCGGAAGTGAAGGAAAAGAAGGACCGCATCGACGACGCACTGAACGCCACGCGCGCGGCAGTGGAAGAAGGCATCGTCCCCGGTGGCGGCGTCGCACTGCTGCGTGCCAGGTCGGCTCTGGCCGGACTGACCGGCGCCAATGACGATGTGACCGCCGGCATTTCGATCGTGCTCAGGGCACTCGAAGCGCCGATCCGCCAGATCGCCGAGAATTCCGGCGTCGAAGGCTCGATCGTCGTCGGCAAGCTGTCCGACAGCAAGGATCACAATCAGGGCTTTGATGCCCAGAACGAGGTCTATGTCGACATGATCAAGGCCGGCATCGTCGACCCGGCGAAAGTGGTGCGCACCGCACTGCAGGATGCCGGTTCGATCGCAGCGCTTTTGATCACCGCCGAAGCCATGATCACCGACGTCCCGGCCAAGGATGCAGCACCTGCGGGCGCTGGCGGCGGCATGGGCGGCTACTGACCACCCGCCTGAAAGGCCTGCCCGGGAAAGCCGGACGGGCGTAAACAGAACAGCGGCCGCCGGGGGCATTTCCCCGGCGCGCCCAAGGATTTCCGTCAGTCAGCAGTCAGCAACGACAGGGAGATCGACAGATGATCAATTTCGCCCCGAAGCCGAATGCTGTGCCCGCGACCAAGCCGGCCGAGGAAAGCCGCTTCGATCGCATTCGCCGGCTTGCCGCCGACAAGCACAGGCAGACCGATGCCGGCACGATACGCCGCGAACCACCGAAGACCGGCGACAAGCGGCCCATGTGAGGCGCGCGCCGCATTCCCTCAAGAGGCCGGGGCTGCCTCGACCCTGTTTCGGTGTACTGCGCTATGAATTCGCAGCCATCGACCGCCCTGGGGCAGGTCCTTGAAGGTCATTTGAAGCGTAATTATATCAACAACTAAGCGTGCGGTGCACGCGAAACGTAGTGCTTTGGTCAAGCTTCTCTATGGAGGTTGTCATGGCCAATAAACTCATGGAAGGAAAACGGGCCCAGGATCTGATTAATCTGATCCTTGCCGTTTGCTTGTTCATCTCACCCTGGGTAGTCGGCTTCGCTGCTGAAATGACTCCCGCATATAACGCCTGGATTGTCGGCGTTGTGATCGGGGCCTTGGCTGTCGCGACGCTTTCCGTATTCGCCGAGTGGGAAGAGTGGGTGAACATGGTTCTCGGACTCTGGCTGATCGTCTCGCCCTGGCTGCTTGGTTTTATGGCGAACGCAAACGCAATGGGGACCCATGTGGTTCTCGGCGTGCTGGTGGTTCTCGCATCGGCCTGGGCAGTCTGGGACTTCCGTCACCCGCACGCGCATGCGTGATCGGTGACGACAAAAGGGAGGAGCCCGGCGCGTGAGCGGCGGGCTCCGCTGATCGCTGAGAGCGATACGTCGGCCCGTGAGCCGGGCCGCGTGCGTATAGCGTGAAAAACAGGACCGCCCGCTCAATATTCCGGCGGCGCAGCAGACCATCATTGCCGGTTGCGTTCCCTTCACGAGACCGGTGCTGCCCCACCCTGTTCGGTGCGCCGCGCTATGAATTCATCGAGAATACCTGATGTAGCAGCCGCCGAAGCCGGCGGCTGGAAGTCGGCCAGCGTGCGCTTCCAGATGCCGGTGGCGCGCTCGGTGGCCGACTTCGAGCCGGACTGCGTCCAGTTGCCGAAATTCGACCAGTCGGCAACCAGTGGCTCGTAGAAGGCGGTGCGGTAGCGCGCCATGGTGTGGCCGGCGGAGAAGAAATGTCCGCCCGGCTGGACTTCGGCGATGGCCTCGAAGCCGATCGCGTCCTCATCGCCCGGGGTCGCCCCACAGAGTTCGGCGACTGTCTGCAACGCCTCGATATCGGTGATCAGCTTCTCGTAGGAGACGCTGAGGCCGCCCTCCAGCCAGCCCGCGGCATGGATGCAGACGGTGGCGCCGGCAAGCACCGAGCCCCACAGCGCGAACTGCGTCTCATGCGCTGCCTGCACATCCGAGATGTTGGCCGCACTTCCACCGCCGGAGCGCCAGGGCAGGCCGGTGAAGCGCGCCAGCTGGCCGGCGCCCAGCGTCGCCTTGACATGCTCCGGCGTGCCGAAGGCCGGCGCGCCCGACTTCATGTCGACATTGGAGGAGAAAGAGCCGTACACCACCGGCGCGCCCGGCCGCACCACCTGCGCCAGCGCGAGACCAGCCAGCGCTTCGGCATGCTGCAGCGTCAATGCGCCCGCCACGGTGATCGGCGCCATGGCGCCGGCCAGGCAGAAGGGTGTGATGACAGAGACCTGGCCCGCCCTGGCAAAGTCGATGATGCCTTGCGCCATCGGGATGTCGAGCTGGCGCGGCGAGTTGGTGTTGATGACGGTGTAGCAATGGACGCCGGCAAGGAACTCGTCCTGCGACAGGCCACGCGCCAGCCGGATCATCTCAAACCCATCCTCGACCTGCGGCGTGCCGCGCGCGAAGACGAAGGGAAACTTGTCCGACAGCGTCAGCTGCGCCCGGTTGGCGGCATAGTGGCGCAACCGGTTGTCGATGTCCTGAGGTTCGATGCAGGGGCACAGCATGTGCAGCACGTCGAAATGCTGGATGAGCTTGGTCAATTCCTCGAAGGCGGCGAGCGTGCCTGGCCGGCGGCCGCGTTCGAGATCGGTGACGTTAGGCGCGCCGGCGCCGGCCAGAAACGTCATCGAGCCGAGTTCGAGCGTGAGGTCGCGGCTGCGATCGCCGGCCAGCGCCCGGATGGATTTGGGCGCCGAGGCCAGCGCGGCCGTTACGATATCGCGGCCGACGCGCACCATCTGGCTGTCCTCATCGACCAGCGCACCGGCTTTCGCGTAAATCGCGCGCGCCTCGGGCAGCAGCACCTTGATGCCGAGCTCTTCCAGCACCCGCAGCGCCGTGTCGTGGATGGCAGCGACGCGATCGTCCGAAAACACCGGCTGCGGCAGGAACGGGTTTTTGAGCGAACGATAATTCGGGTGGCGGCTCGACCCGCTGCCGGCCTCACCGGTGTGTCCGCGCCGGCGCTCACGCCTGGTCTCCCTTATGACATCATCGACCATGGCCAAAACTCCTCATTGCCGCATTGCCTTACCCAGGCCGGCGTTCCGGCCGGACTCGGCCTCGATCTCGCGATAGAGCTTGATCGTATAGTCCTGCAGGGCCGCGACATTGGGATCGGCGTTGAGGGCGTGGAAGCCGGCCGCCGCATGCCAGGTCGAACCAGCGGTCAGCTCAGCACGCTCGATCAGCGCCACCTCGCTCCAGCCGAAGCGCGCCAGATGGTAGAGCACCGAGGCGCCGACCACGCCTCCGCCGATGACGACCGCCCAATAATGCGACTTCACGGGCCTCTCCCTCCCGTTCGATGCCCACACGATACATATACTGGACACATGTGTCTAGGCACTTATGTCCAGAGCTTGCGCGATGCTGCGCGCCATGCCACTTGTGTGTCCATGATCATGATCGCACCGCAGGACGAACCGGCGCCCGGCAACATCAAGGTGACCCGCCAGGACTGGATCGATCTGGCGCTGCAGACGCTGATCTCGGACGGCATAGAGAGCGTGCGGGTGCTGACGCTCGGCCAGAAACTCGGCGTCTCGCGCTCGAGCTTCTACTGGTATTTCCAGAGCCGCCAGGACCTGCTCGACCAGTTGCTCGCCCATTGGCATGACACCAACACCAAGGCGATCGTCGAGCGCGCAAAGCGGGCGGCCGATACGATCATCATGGCCGTCATGAATGTCTTCGAATGCTGGGCCGACGAGCGCCTGTTCGATCCAAGGCTCGATTTCGCCATCCGCGAATGGGCACGGCGCTCAGACGATGTTCGTGCCGCCATCGACCAGGCCGACAACGACCGTCTTGGCGCCATCCGCGAGATGTATCGTCGCCACGGCTATGACGAGGAAGACGCTTTCATCCGGGCACGCGTCCTCTACTACATGCAGATCGGCTATTACGTGCTCGACCTCAAGGAGCCGGTCGAGGCGCGGGTCAGCCATCTCGCCGCCTATCTGCGCGCCTTCACCGGCCAGGAGCCGAGCGATGCGGATGTAGCGCATTTCATGCACTTCATCGCCGCGCGCTGATCGAATAGCGGTTGGCGGCCAACAATCCGTGCGGTGTGGCCTGGCTGCCCTTGTGAGCCGGGCTGAAATGGATGAATAGTCTTCGCCGGGTGTGCCCGCCCTGAAATTGCCCGCTTGCGGTTCTCAGGTCTTGGGTGGGGTGAGTTTCGGGAATGGCCAGTCCTTTAGAACGACGTCCAAGGAGAAGAGGCCCGATCGCCGCAGCGCTGCTGGCGGTGGATGCGTGGATCGATTCCTCACTCTACGAAATCCGCTTCAAGGCCGGCCAGTTCTGGGAATCGGCGACCATTTTTTCGCGGCGCTTCCGCGTCACCGGTTGGCGGCGCGGCATCATCGAGGTGCTGAGCGAAAGTTTCACCATGGGCGCCGGCGGCTTCGTCGTGCTCCTGGCGCTGGCCATGCCGGCCTTCCAGATCACCACAGGCGACTGGCGCAGCCAGGGCGATTTCGCCGTCACCTTCCTCGACCGCTACGGCAACGAGATCGGCCAGCGCGGCATCATCCAGCGCGATTCGGTGCCGGTCGACGAGATGCCGGACCATGTCATCAAGGCGGTGCTGGCGACCGAGGACCGGCGTTTCTTCGAGCACTACGGCATCGACGTGCTCGGCCTGTCGCGCGCCATCTTCGAGAATGTACGGGCCAATTCCGTGGTCCAGGGCGGCTCCAGCATCACCCAGCAGCTGGCCAAGAACCTGTTCCTGTCGAATGAGCGGACCTTGCAGCGCAAGATCAAGGAAGCCTTCCTGTCGCTGTGGCTGGAGGCCAATCTGTCGAAGAAGGAGATCCTGCAACTCTATCTCGACCGCGCCTATATGGGCGGCGGCACGTTCGGCATCGAGGCGGCGGCGGATTTCTATTTCGGCAAGAGCGTCAAGGATCTGAACCTCGCCGAGGCGGCGATGCTGGCCGGCCTGTTCAAGGCGCCGACCAAATACGCGCCGCACATCAACCTGCCGGCTGCCCGCGCCCGCGCCAATGTGGTGCTGTCCAACCTCGTCGATTCCGGCTTCATGACCGAAGGCCAGGTGCTGCAAGCAAGGCTGCATCCAGCCGAGATCGTCGACCGCGGCGAGCAGAAGAGCCCGGATTATTTCCTCGACTGGGCCTTCGACGAGGTCAAGAAGATCGCCAAGCCCGGCCAGCATTCGCTGGTCGCGCACACCACATTCGACGCCAACATCCAGAAGGCGGCGGAAGAATCGGTTGAATTCCATCTCCGCCAGTTCGGCAAGGAATACAACGTCACCGAAGGCGCCGTTGTAGTGATCGAGACCAATGGCGCGGTGCGCGCCATTGTCGGCGGCCGCGACTATGGCGCCAGCCAGTTCAACCGCGCCACCAAGGCGCTGCGCCAGACCGGTTCGTCCTTCAAACCTTACGTCTACGCCACCGCGATGGAGCATGGCTTCACCCCGGACTCCGTCGTCTCAGGCGGGCCGATCAGCTGGGGCGGCTGGTCGCCGCACAATTACAATGGCGGCTCGGCCGGCAATGTGACGCTGATCACGGCGATCGCCAAGTCGATCAACACCGTGCCGGTGCGGCTGGCCAAGGACTATCTCGGCATCGGTCCGATCAAGGCGATGGCGGAATCATTCGGCGTGGAATCGCCGCTGGAATCGCACAAGACCATGGTGCTCGGCACATCGGGCATGACGGTGATGGACCAGGCGACGGGCTACAGCGTGTTCGCGCAGGACGGCTTCGCCGGCTCCCGCCACGGCATTACCCAGCTCGTCACCCGCACCGGCGATGTCGTCTACGACTGGGCCAAGGATGCGCCTGCGCCGCATCGGGTGCTGTCGGAACAGGCGTTGAAATACATGAACACCATGCTGGCTGCGGTACCGGCGATCGGTACGGCGCGGCGTGCGCAGCTGCCCAACATCGTCGTTGCCGGCAAGACCGGAACGACGCAATCCTACCGCGACGCCTGGTTCGTCGGCTTCACCGGCAACTACACGGCCGCTGTCTGGCTCGGCAATGACGACTTCACCCCGACCCGCAACATGACGGGCGGTACGTTGCCGGCGATGGTGTGGCAGCGACTGATGGTCTACGCGCACCAGAACATCGACTTGAAGCCAATCCCCGGCCTCGACAAGCCTTTTGTCGACGAAGAAATCGCCGCCAAGGCCGAGGAGGCGGAGAAGAAAAATGCCGATCAGACGGCAGCGGATGCCGCCGCCGAGCGCCCGCCCGTGCTGTCCAGCCGCACGACGCAGACACTGCGCGAAATGACCAAGGTGTTCCAGGCCGCGCCCGTGCTGGTCGCACCATCGGCGCCGGAGACCTTGTCGGCGCTCTGATCCGTCATTCCACAGGGCCGCTTGCCCTGCGGCCTGCCCCGCTATATCCCCGAACGACAATTCTCTCGTCCCGGTTCTTCATGCTCAAGACCGCCTTTTTCACGCTGCTTTCGCTTGCCATTGCCATCGGCGGCGGCGGCGGCAGTGTCTGGTATGCGCTGCAGGCGCAGAGCGGTGTCGGCGCGATCAGCATCGGCCAATGGACCGCCTTCCCCGAGATCGGCACGCAAGATGCCGACCCCTATTCGAAGGCGCGCGTGGCGCGCGAGGGCGTACTGGCGCTCGGCAAGGCGGAAGGCTTGTCCTTCATCGCCGAACGCGATGCGGCCGGCGATGAGCTTCAGCGGCAATGCGACTACAGGATCGAAGGCAGTTTCCCGACCGCCCGGTTCTGGACGCTTTATGCCGCCGACCAGTCGCTCGGCGTGGTCGACACCGGCAAGCCGCGCCTGGCGGCGCTGCAATCCTACCAGGTGCTGCGCCAGCCCGACAATTCGGTGATCATTGCCGTCGGCAATCGCCCGGCGCCCGGCAACTGGCTTCTGACCGAAGGCTTTGGCCGGATGTATTTCGTGCTCACCTTCTACGACACGCCGATCGCCTCAAGCACCGGCCTTTCCGACGTGACGCTGCCCCGTATCGTCAAGGCGGGCTGCAATGCGTAGGCTGCTGCACGCCATCCTGCTCGGCCTGCTCGGTGCCGGCATCGTCCACATCGTGGTGCTTTTGCTGGTGCCGGAGTTTACCGAGCGCGACGCCTGGTCGCGGCTGGCGATGGCTTCAGACCTCTACAAGATGACCAGGCTCGACGCCGAGGCCGGCGGCGCGCCCGTGGTGAAGTCGGTCGATCCGTTGTTTTACGCCGCCGCCTGCCGCTTCGACCTTGCCGAAGGCATGGTGCGGATCAAGGCGCCGGGCAGCGTGCCATTCTGGTCGGTTTCGGTCTATGACCGCAACGGCCACAATTTCTATTCCTTCAACGACCACACCGCGACCGACAACAAGCTCGACACCGTGGTGCTGACGCCGGCGCAGATGATCGACGTGCGACGGGAACTTCCAGAAGACCTGCAAGGGGCGATCTTCGTCGAAGCGCCGATCGAGGAAGGCATCTTCGTCATCCGTGCTTTCGTGCCTGACGATAGCTGGAAGCCGGTTGTGTCGCAGTTCCTGGACCAGAGCTCCTGCGAACTACAGGACTACTGATTTTAGCCCCGAAGAGAGCCTGCTCAGTGGTGCGGAACAGGCTTGCTTGGTGTGCCTGGCTTGTCCGAACCGGCCGGCCGCGCCTCGCCCGCCAATGGCGGATGCTCGTAGCGGACGCCTGGGAAAATGATCACCGCCGCCGGCGTGCCGGTGTCCTGAACTGCTCGATTGACTGGTGCCGGTCGCGGCACGAAAGACAGTACCATGCCCATGGTTCGCGTATTCCTCTCGGTTGCCCCGGAGCACAACGCAACGCCTCCAAATGTGATTAAGGCAGGCAGAGGGTTAACGGAGCGCTAACGGATCGCCGCTAATTTGATGTTTGTTCCAGACCTCACGCGAAACCGACACAGTTGCGGTTGAGCATGGTCCGGGTCGTGTCGAGTATCGGGCGTATCTTCCGTGTCAGTTTCGGATTTCAGGCAAATCGCTATACGGACGGAATCGGGAAAAGCCGAAAGGCTGTTTCGTGCCGCGGTGTCGGCGTTCTGCTCGCTGACCCGCCCATCGCGCCGCGAGATCGCCCAGCTCGAGGATCTGACGCTGCCGCTCTTCGACAGCGTGTCGGTCGAATCGCGCCGCTATGTCGCCGCTGCCCTCTCTGAATGCGAATATGCGCCGGCTGCCCTGGTGCGGCGGCTTTGCGAGGAGCCGGTCGATGTCTGCGCGCCCTTGCTGGTCCGCTCCCGCGCCCTGAGCGATATCGACCTGATTGCGCTGATCGGCCGGCACGGCCTGCCGCACGCGCGCGCCATTGCCCGCCGCAAGGATTTGAACCCGACCATCGCGCAGCTGATCAAGGCGCTGGAGAAACCGACGCTGGTGCGGGTGCGGCAGCCCGAGCCGATCGCCGAGGTGGCGGGCGACAGTGCCGAACTCGCTGCCCCCGCTCCCAGCCCGCCAAAACTACCCGGCAGCGCTGCCGAAAACGCCAGGCGCCGGCTACGCTCGATGATGCTCGCCGAGGGCGAGGCGACCTCGGTCAATCCCTTCGTCGGCTCAGCAACCTACGGCAAGCTGCGGGAGACGGCGCTGACCGGCAACGCCGCTTTCTTCCAGACCGCGCTTGCCGACGCGCTCGACATGGACTTTTCGACGGCGCGCGCGCTGACCGAGCAGTCGAGCTACCTCTCGCTGCTTGCCGCCTTGCGGGCGCTCGACCTCAGCGAGGACAGGGCGTTCCTGATCACGGTCGCGGTCTACCCCCGGGAGTTCCCGCACCCGCAGGCGATCCGCATCTTCCTCGACCGCTACCGCCTGCTGCACCACGAGGCAGCCCTCGAAAAGCTCCGCGGCTGGAAGGTCGAAACAGTGTCGCGAGCGGTGCGCGGCAACGCACCAGTCGCCGCAAACGCCGACCAGACGCCCGACGACAACAAAGCCAGCCTCAAGGCATCTTGACGGAGAGAAGCTCCTCGACCGGAACCGAGCCGGCCTCGATCTCGACCACCCAGATATCGGGATCGAATTTTTTTTCCCGCTCCAGCCTGGCGTCGAGCACGCTGGCATCTCCGCCGGCGCCGAGCAGCGTGAAAAACCGGTCATCCGGTTTGGCCGAATCGTAGCTCGTCTGCGGCGCCGGGCCGAACAGGGAGACCTCGCCCAGCCGGCCGCGCGACAGCACGAAGACAGCGCCGGCCTCGGTCGCGCCGCGCTTGACGACGGCCGCAAAGCCGCCGGCGCCGAACACGCGACGCAACAGGGCCGACACCCAAAGATCGGTGGTTACGCGCATGGCATGGTTCCGGACGACATGCGCAGGGTCTTAGCCGGATTTTCGCCCATCGGCGAGCGGTCGTCCGGTCTGCTCAGTTGGTCAGGCCGATTTCGCGCATCTTGACGTAGACGACCTCGTCCGGCTCGCCGGTCTGCGGCAGGCCGAACAGCGACTGGAATTCCTTGATCGCGGCCTTGGTGCGGGCGCCGACGACGCCGTCAAGCTGCATGTCGTCATTGCCGAATGCCTTCAACCCGGCCTGGATCTTGACGATGCGAGGATCGGGCGCCTGGGCGGATGCCGGTGCTGAGACCGGAATTGGCGCGGGGGCAGCCTCGGGCGCGGCAGCGGGAGCAGCGGCCATATCCACGGGCCGTGGCGCCGGATGGGGAATACCGGCCGTCGTCTGCTTGGCGCCGAGCTGGTCGAGCAGGACGGCGTCGATCTCTCCCGATGCCGGCAGACCGACCTTCTGCTGGTAGGCCTGGATGGCCTTGTGGGTATTCGGCCCGGAAATGCCGTCGACGGTGCCTGCGTAGAAATCGAGGTCCTTGAGGATGCCTTGCACCTGCTCGACCGTCGGGTCGCTCTTGGCCGGCGCCGGGCCAGGCCGCAGTATGTTGATGGTGGTTTCGGGTTCGTCCGCGCCGGGGTGCGGAAAACCCTCGATGCTGCGGGTGGCGAAGAAGGCGCCGGCATGCGGAAACGGCTGGTACCACAGCGCGTTGGCGGAAACGTAGAACAGCGTCACCAGAAAGGCTGTCGAGCCGCCGACCAGGACCGGATTGCGCGAGATCGCGCCGCCAAGCGCAACCGCGCCGGCCTCGAAAGCGCCGCTGCGGCGCTTGACCGCCTTAGGCTGTTTTGCGGAGCGAGCCATTCCTGTCCCCTTTCGCGTCGCCCTTCGTCCTGGTCGCGGGCATCGGCAGCACGCCGTTCCTGTCGGTCGTGCGCTTCTTCGGCCCGTTCACCGGCAGGCTGATCGTGACCGTGGTCCCCTCGCCCGGCATACTCTCGATCGACATCGTGCCGTCGTGCAAGGCCACGAGGCCCTTGACCAGCGACAGGCCGAGCCCGGTGCCCTCAAAGCGGCGCGTATAGTCATTCTGGATCTGCATGAACGGCTTGCCGAGATTGGCGAAATCCTCTTCGGCGATACCGATGCCGGTGTCCCTGACCCAGAAATGCAGCCGCGAGCCGATCCGCTTGGCGCCAACGACGACATCACCGCCGTCGGGCGTAAACTTGATCGCATTGGAGACGAGGTTGATCAGGATCTGCTGCACGGCGCGACGGTCGGCATTGATCTCACCGGCATCGGGCGCAATCTGCGCCTGGAGGTCGATGTTCTTGGCGTTGGCCTGCAGCTGCATCATCGACTGACACATCTCGACCGCCTCGATGAAGCGGAACGGTTCGGGCTCGGTTGCATAGGCGCCGGCCTCGATCCTCGACACGTCCAGGATCGAGGTAACGACGGCAAGCAAATGCTGGCCCGAATCCCTGACCAGGCCGACATATTCCTTCTGGCGCGGGTCCTTGAAGCCGCCGAACATCTCGTGCAGCAGCATATCGGAAAAACCGATGATGGCGTTGAGCGGCGTGCGAAGCTCGTGGCTGACGACCGCCAGGAAGCGGCCCTTCGCCACCTCGGCCGACGCTGCAGCCTCATTGGCGGCGGCAAGCTCGTCGCGCAGTTCGGCGATCTCGTCGTTCTCGCGCAGCAGCAGGGTGAAGGTTTCCTGATGCTCTTCGGCCCGAACCAGTTCGAGCTGGAATGGCCGGTAATTGTCGGCCATCGGAGCATTGCCGTCCTGGGGCAGCCGTACCCGAAGATCGAGCCGCCGCGCCAAGGCGCCGTCGCGCAGGTCGGCAAGCGCGCTCAGATAAGCAACGCGGTCGGACAGATGGATGCGGTCAAACAGGCCGGCGCCGAAAAGCAGTTCCGGCGGCAGCTTCAGGATGGTGCGCGCCTTGGCCGAGGCATCCAGAACCTCGCCATGCCGGGCGACATGCAGGACAACGGCGTCGATCATGTCCTCGAGGCGGTCGCTTGGAAGGAGCGCGGGCTGCGCGCGTGCGGCATCGCCAAGGGCTGCAAGCCGGGGAACCAGCGTCAGCCCCCAGGCCAACGGCAGAAGCCAGTGCCACACCGCGACTTGCACCGCGCCGAGCGGGACGACAGTGCCGACAAAGGGCTGCAGCAGCACTGCGGCAAGGGCGGAAATGCCGCCCCAAAGTGCCGCGCGCTTTGAACCAGCGATCCACCAGGCTTCGAATGGCAGCGCCAGAGCCAGCAGCGCTACCGGCGACGCCAGGCCGCCTGCTGCCGCGATGGCGCCGGCAAGGGCAAGACCGCCGGCGGCAAGCGCGACCTGGGCGACCAGCGCCATCTTGCCCGACGCCGCCACCAGCAAGGCGGCGAACCAGCAAAGACCGAAGGCAGCAAAGATAGTTGCGACGGTGACGGCGGCGCCCATGCCCGAGGTGACCAGTGTCACCGCGGCACCCGCGGCAAAGAACGGAGCGGCAAGCATGATGCCGATGAACCGGCGCTGGCGCAGGCGGTGGTCCCGGCCAACGATGGCCGGATGGACCATGCGTTCGCAACCGGCCGCCAGCGCGCCAGGCAGTTCAAGATATCTGGCCTTTATCAAACTCAACTCAACGCACTCGCACCCGGTCGTGACTGCCCCTGCTTTGCAGGTCGTTTTTGTTTGTTTGAAACTCGCATCGAGCGTTTAAGGAATGAATAAGGCTGACCGGAACAACGACCTCCCTGCGGCAAAAATCGCGGCGCAGGCGCCAGAATGCACCGTCATTTGCGGCCATAGTAAACGGAGCGTTATGTGCAAAAGGCGTGCCTGCGGCGGCAAAATCCTGAGCCGGCATGCCAGCACCTCTGGATATATCCATTCATAACAATCGCTTAGATGGTTAGTGCAAGGTGAAGAGAACCGCCGGCATTTGAAGCCAATGCATTGCAAAGTGCTTCGTTTCGAATTTGCCTAAAATTTGAGGAAAATTTTCGCTGAGCAAGCAAGCCGTCCTTTGCGCCTCATGTGTCAATTGTCGCTGTGATAAAAGAGGTCATGGCGCATGGACGCATGATCCGTCATGGACGAGAGGGCAATTCGATGGGCTTTCTGATAAGAATGGCGTTCTGGTTTTCGCTGGTGCTGCTGGCGCTGCCACTGAGCGCCGGCTCCGACGAAGAGGGCCACGAGAGCGTCGGGCCGATCCAGGCACTGTTTGCGGCGCGCGAGGCGGTCGGCGACATCGCCGGTATTTGCGAGCGCAAGCCCGATGTCTGCGAGACCGGCAAGTCGGCGATGCATACGATCACCGCCCGGGCCAAGGAAACCGCCAAGATCGCCGCCGCCATGCTGGACGACCAGGGCACCGAGCCCGAGACGTCGCCCGATACCTCACTGGCCACCGGCAGCGTCGCCGAGGACATTGTGCTGCCGGCGACCGTCAACATCCCTGCCAAGCTGGTGGCGAAGAACTAACACCGTTTCCGCTGTCTCTACAGCGACACCGCAGGCCGGTCGGACCTCTCGGCGCCTGCGGTGCTTTTCTTCTTTTTCCGTGACGCCGCGGCCGCGGATGACTATATCCCAAGCAATGGCCACGACGATCCAGACGATCCGCGACGACTTTTCCCTGCTCGACGAGTGGGAAGACCGCTATCGCTATGTGATCGAGCTCGGCGAAGCGCTGCCGCCATTTCCCGACGCCGAACGCAATGCCGTGAACAAGGTGCCCGGCTGCGTCAGCCAGGTCTGGCTGACCACTGAACAAGCCCCGGGCGCCGATCCCGTCATCACCTTCACTGGCGATTCGGACGCCCATATCGTGCGCGGCCTGGTCGCCATCATGCTGGCGTTGTTTTCGGGACGGTCCGCCAGCCAGATCCTGGAAACCGACGCCGAGGCGACGCTGAAGTCGCTCGGCCTCGACGAACATCTGTCGCCGCAGCGCGCCAACGGTCTGCGCTCGATGGTCAAGCGCATCAAGCGCGATGCCGAAATGGCGCTCAAGCAGACCGCATAATTCCGGAAACAAAAACGGCGCCTCGAAGGCGCCGTTGATCTTGTCGAACTGGAGCCGGTGCTACCGACCCTTGCGCTTGCGACCGAGGCCCATCTTCTTGGCCAGCTGCGAACGGGCAGCGGCATAATTGGGGGCAACCATCGGGTAGCTGGCGTCCAGGTTCCACTTCTCGCGGTATTCATCGGGCGTCAGACCGTAGTGAGTCATCAAATGACGCTTCAGTGACTTGAATTTCTTGCCGTCTTCGAGACAGACGATGTAGTCGTCATGGACAGAGCGCTTCGGGTTTACCGCTGGCTTCTGTTTGTCGGCCGGAGGCTGTTCGCTTGCTCCGCCCACGCGCCCGAGAGCAGCATGGACGTCGGCGATAAGATTCGGCAGTTCGCCGACTGGCACGGGATTGTTGCTGACGTAGGCGGCGACCACATCGGCGGTCAGCTCGATCAGCGCATCGCTATTTCTGGAAGGTGTTTCGACGATATCCATGGTGTTCAGGCCCCAACGAAAGATGTTTCTGTTTGCGCCCTTTTTGAGAGATCGGGCATGGCGCGAATTTCACGCGGGAAGAGCTTCATGGATTCGCGTCCGGGCATCTTAATGAGCCTACTGACCAAGTAAGTCAATTCGCATCTTGCGCTATATTCAACGATATTCATCGAATAGTCGCTCTTCAGCTTCAATCTTTCGTGCACTCTGTAACTTCGCGATATTTTCTGGTCGGACCAGGACTGGCATGACGTAGGGTCATGCATCACTAAATCAGCAAGGACTCATAAAATGGATTGCGATGCTTAGCCTATGCTTTGTAGGCTCGAATAGCTGAATTGCTGGATGCGTACAAAATCAGAAGTTGCAAGGTGTTTACGAAACCCGCCGCAGGAAGACCTGCTTTAGACCGGATTCAATAGGGAACGAGGTATTTTCCGTAGACCCAGCCAGCAACGAAACCACCATTTTGCGCCGGGTCGTGCCAAACTTGACACCATTGGTAGCGAATTGCCTGTTTCTGTTTCCAGTCCGGCTTGCCGGCGATCTCCAGAAGGTTCAGCCCCCCGGTGCACTTGCCGGTCATCTGCAGGATGGTCCCGTTGGGATAGGCCGCCTGCTTCTGGGATGCGTTGGACGGATATTTGCGAACGTTGAGCGTATCGCCGAACGGCACGCCAGCCACTTGCCAAGCGGCGAACGCGGTTGCATGAGACTGGCCGGTGAAAGCCAGAACGGTCGAAGCGACGGCGAGAGCCGCAGCGGTGCTGACATAGAAATTCGTCATGCTCTCCTCCCGTACATCTTCTGCGGCTCATCTTCCCGAGCCCGCCGCCACCAATGCCTGCCTGCCCTTGAACCCGCGCTGATCGGCGTGTTCATTTGCCATTCAAGTAACTTCTTCAGTGAGACGCAATGACCAAGACCCCAGCCTTTCCGACCGCTCGCCCGCCGAGCCCTGAGAAACACCCAGTCTTCGACACGCATCACGGCTTCACCCGCACCGACGATTATGTCTGGCTGAGGGCGGATAACTGGCAGGCGATGTTCCGAGATCCTTCCCTGCTCGATAGCAGCATCCGCGCCCATCTCGAAGCCGAGAACGCCTATCAGACAGTGCTGATGGCCGATACCGCACAGCTTCAGAAGCAACTGTTCGGCGAGATGAAGGGGCGCATCAAGGAAGACGATTCGACGGTGCCGATGAAGGATGGCCCCTATGCCTATGGCTCATCCTTCAAGCTTGGCGGCGAACAACCACGCTATTTCCGCATGCCGCGCGATGGCGGCGATGAGCAGATCCTCCTCGACGGCGACGCCGAAGCCGAGGGCAAGCCGTATTTCCGCCTCGGCGGCGTCGACCATTCGGCCGATCACCGCAAGCTCTTGTGGGCGTTCGACGACAAGGGCTCCGAATTCTTCACGCTGCGCGTGCGCGACCTCACCAGCGGCAAGGAATTGCCTGACCAGATAGACGCCACCAGTGGTGGTGGCACCTGGAATGCCGCTGATGACGGTTTCTTCTACACCAAGCTCGACGACAATCATCGCCCGTCCAAGGTGCTGTTTCATGCGCTCGGCGACAGCCCTCAAAATGACCGGCTGATCTATGAGGAAACCGATCCCGGCTTCTTCATGGATGTCGGCGGCACGCGCTCCAATAAATGGATCATGATCGGCATCAACGATCACGAAACCTCGGAATACCGGCTGATGCGCGCCGATGAGCCGTCCGCCGAGCCAAAACTGGTGGCGGCGCGCGAGACCGGCCTGCAATATGATCTGGAAGAAGGCGGCGACGTCTTCTTCATCCTCACCAATGCCGACGGCGCCAAGGACTTCAAGATCATGACGGCGCCGGCCGATGACCCGGTGCGCGCGAACTGGGAAGAGCTGGTGGAGCACGAACCGGGCCGACTGATCCTGTCCGTGGTCGGCTTCAAGGACCACATGGTCAGGCTCGAGCGCAAGGAAGGCCTGCCGCGCATCGTCGTGCGCGACCGCCGCAGCGGCGAGGAGCACCTGATCTCGTTCGACGAAGAGGCCTTCTCGCTCGGCCTTTCGGGATCCTATGAATACGACACCGAGATCATGCGCTTCACCTATTCGTCGATGACGACGCCGGCGCAGGTCTTCGACTACAATATGCGCAGCCGGGAGCGCGTGCTCCTCAAGACCCAGGAAGTGCCCTCCGGCCATGATCCGGAGCACTATGTCACGCGCCGGCTGATGGCGCCCGCCGCCGATGGCGAACTTGTGCCGATCTCGCTCCTGCATCATCGCGACACGCCGCTCGATGGCTCGGCGCCGTGCCTGCTCTACGGCTACGGCTCCTACGGCATCGCCATTCCGGCCGCCTTCAACACCAACTGGTTCTCACTGGTCGACCGCGGCTTTGTCTTTGCCATCGCCCATGTCCGCGGCGGCAAGGACAAGGGCTATGGCTGGTATGACGACGGCAAGCGGGCGCACAAGATGAACACCTTCACCGATTTCATCGCCGTCGCGCAGCACCTCGTCGCCGAACGCTATACGCAACACGACCGCATCGTCGCACAAGGCGGCTCGGCCGGCGGCATGCTGATGGGCGCGATCGCCAACATGGCGCCGCAAAATTTCGGCGCCATCGTTGCCGAGGTTCCCTTCGTCGACGTGATGACCACCATGCTCGACGCAAGCTTGCCGCTGACGCCGCCGGAATGGCCCGAATGGGGCAATCCGATCGCATCGGCGGAGGACTATCGGATCATCGCCGCCTACTCGCCCTATGACAATGTCGCGGACCACGACTACCCACCGATCCTGGCGCTGGCCGGCCTGACCGATCCGCGCGTCACCTATTGGGAACCGGCCAAATGGGTGGCGCGGCTGCGCGAACGCAAGAGCGGCGACAATCCGGTGCTGTTCAAGATCAACATGGATTCCGGCCATGCCGGCGCGTCGGGCCGGTTTTCGAGGCTGGAGGAGATCGCCTACACCTACTCCTTTGCGCTGAAGGTTACGAGCAAGCTCGAACCTGAGGTGATGGGCAAGGCCGAGATTGCAAAGGAGGCGTCGTGATCGATCTATCCACCTTGATGGCCTACGTGGCGGTTGTGCTTGGCTTTGTGTTCATTCCAGGCCCAGCCACACTTTTGACGGTGGCGCGAGCGACGAGTTCCGGGACCCGGGTTGGCATCGCGACGGGCGCCGGCGTCGCGGCTGGCGATGTGTTCCATACCGTCATGGCGATGGTCGGCATTTCGGCGATCATCGCCACGTCGGCAACGCTGTTCAGCATCGTGAAATACATTGGCGCGGCGTATCTGGTCTACCTCGGCATTCGCGCGATCATCGAAAGAACACCGGCCAACCCTGCTGCCGGCGCGCTTGCGATCTCCGCCGGCAAGGCGTTTCGACAGGCTGTCCTGACCGAGGTGCTCAATCCAAAGACCGCGCTTTTCTTCCTCGCCTTCCTGCCCCAGTTCGTGCGGCCTGAAAACGGATCGGTGATGCTCCAGCTGATGACGCTGGGCATAATCTTTGTTTTGCTCGGCCTTTTCAGCACAGTGGTCTTTGCCGTAAGCGCGGGCCGGCTTGGCACGTTCCTGCGCCGCAATCCATCGGTGGTGAAATGGCAAGGCAAGGTCGTTGGCGGCATCTACTGCGCCCTGGGCATTCGCCTAGCCTTGCAGCAGCGCTGACGTCGGAGCGAAGGCGCGCGCCGCCGAGGCGTGCCGATCATCACTTTTTGAATTCCGCGCTGCTCATTTTCACTCGCAATTGCAATGGCTGCGCGTTACCCAATGCGCGGCGCCTTCCAGATCACGACATACGCAAAAGGGTCCACTATGCTGCTCGTCGACACTTATCTCGAGAAATCGCCGATCCAGGGCATCGGTGTGTTTGCCAAGGAACACATTGCCAAGGGCACGCTGGTCTGGAAGCTCGACCCAAGATTCGACCGGATCATCGACGTCGAGACCTATGAGGGCGAGAGCGGGCCGGTGAAGAGCTATCTCGACCGCTATTCCTATCCCGACCGGCGAGATCCGGCCTATATCGTCTTCGAAGCCGACGACGCCCGTTACATGAACCATGACGACGAACCTAATTGCGATGTCTCCTCCCCTGAAGAGACCTATGCCTTGCGCGACATCGCTCCCGGCGAGGAACTGACCTGCAATTACAGTCACTTCTTCGAGACGGGCTTCGACTTCCTCGGTGACCGCCACCTGTAGTCGGGATCACTTAGCCGGCTTGCTGCGCGCCGGATAGCCGTTGGGATGCGGCGGCACCGCCTTGAGATAGGCGGCGATCGCCGCGCGATCTTCCGGCGGCAGTTCGGCCATGTTGCGCTGCACGTCGACCATGGCGCCTCCGACGGAATCGAAATCGGGCGTGAAGCCGGTTTCGAGATAGTTGGCGATATCGGCTTCCGACCAGTCACCGATGCCGCCTTCGCCCGATGTGATGTTCGGCACGATGCCGCTGCCTTCGGCGGCCGCCGCACCCGCGAGCCACTGGCCTTTCCTGGTACCGCCGGTGAAGTCGCGCGGCGTGTGGCATTCGCTGCAGTGGCCGGGTCCTTCGACCAGGTAGCGGCCGGCCAGCACCGGGTCCGGCGTGCCGTCGGCAAAGGCAATCACCGGCTGGTTGCTGAGATAGAGCCGCTTCCACAAGCCGAGACCGCGGCGGATGTTGAAGGGGAAGCTCAAGGAATTGTCCGGCGCCTTGCCGGCGACCGCCGGCAGCGTCTTGAGGAACGCATAGAGATCGGCAATGTCAGCGGGCTTCATGCGGGCGTAGGACGCGTAGGGAAAGGCCGGATAGAAATGCTCGCCGGAAGGCGACACGCCTTTCAGCATAGCGTTGGCGAGGTCCTCGACCGTCCAGGCGCCGATGCCGTCCTTGGGATCCTGCGAGATGTTGGGCGGCACGAAGGTGCCGAACGGCGTCTTGAGTTCAAGGCCACCGACGAGTTGGAGACGGGCCTCGCCTTGCGAGCCGGGCTTGGCGTGACAGGAGGTGCAGCCGGCGGCATAGAAAATGCGTTTGCCCCTGGCGGCGTCGCCGGAGCCAAGCTGTGCCAGGGTTTCAGTGTCGAGTTTCACTGGCGCCGACAATAACCAGCCGGCGCCGGCGCCGACGACGCCCAGGACAAGGGCGGCGCCGACGAGTTTTTTCAATAGGGCCATTGCCCGGGATCAGCCCTTCTTCACCCGATAGGTCTGGTGGCAGGTGCCGCAATCGTTGCCGAGGGTGCCGATCTGCGCCTTGAGCGCATCGACATCGGCAGGTGCGGCGGCGACAGCGGCCTTGACGTCGGCGACATATTTCTCGTTCGTGGTCTTGAAGCCCGCCATGTCTTGCCAGATTTTCGGCGAAGCGGTGGTGTCACCACTGTCGCTGCCGGCCGGGAACAGCGCATCGACATCGACCTTCTCGGCATTGACCTGCAGCGCCTGCAGCGCCGTCAACACGGCGGCGGCATCGAAGTCTGCTTCCCCCTTGGCGATTTTCGACAGGCCGCCGACGAGTTTTCCGCGCTCCTTCATCAGTCCCTGTCGGTCGAGGATCGGGTCGGCAAAGGCGGCCGAGGCGGCCAGGCTGAGCATAGAGATGGCGATGACAAGCTTTCTCATTCAATTGGCTCCAGGATGATGAGAGGTCGCGACCTGACGTTAACGGATGGCGGGCTGAGATTATTCCGTGCTCGCCGCACGGAAACTGCCGCTTTGCAGTATGCCTCCGTTTCGATCTGAAAAAAGAAAAGCCCCGGGGATGCCGGGGCTTTCTGGATCGATCAGGCTTTCGCCTTTTCGTACATTTCGAGGACATGGTCCCAGTTGATCAGGCTGTCGACGAAGGCCTCGAGATATTTCGGCCGCGCGTTGCGATAGTCGATGTAATAGGAGTGCTCCCAGACATCGACGCCGAGGATCGGCGAGGCGCCATGGACCAGTGGGTTCTCGCCGTTCGGCGTCTTGGAGATTGCCAACTTGCCGTCCTTGACCGAGACCCAGGCCCAGCCCGAACCGAACTGGGTGGTGCCGGCAGCGATGAAGTCGGCCTTGAACTTGTCGTAGCCGCCGAGGTCGGCATCGACCGCCTTCTGCAGGGCGCCCGGAAGCTTGTTGCTGCCGCCGCCCTTCTTCATCCACTTCCAGAAATGAATGTGGTTGTAGTGCTGGGCGGCGTTGTTGAAGAGGCCGGCATTCTTGCCGAAAGACTGCTTGACCACCTCTTCGACCGACAGGTCGCCAAGACCGGCTTCAGCGGCCAGCTTGTTGCCGTTGTCGACATAGGCCTTGTGGTGCTTGTCGTGGTGATACTCCAGCGTCTCTTTCGACATGTAGGGCTGCAGGGCCTCGTAGTCATAGGGCAAGGCGGGCAATTCAAAAGCCATCGGTCATACTCCTCATGGAAAAATCCGGTGCGGATACCGGATTAAGATAGGGCTGGATTGTTCTGGAACAACTCCGGAATGAAGCGCCGGTTCCTTTCTAAGCGGGTTCCGGAAAAGTGTCACACGGTTTTGCGGACAGGATGCTGCGTCAAAAAAGAACGCCCAGCAAACGAAGCGGCGGCGGCTCAGCCGGCAGGCGTCGAATGCGCCCATTCCCAATAGAGTTCGCGCGCCTTCTTGGCCACCGGCCCGGGCTGGAGGTTGCGGTCCTCGATGCGGGTGATCGGCACGACCTTGGAATGGTTTCCGGTCGAAAAGATCTCGTCGGCCTCGAGAAAATCGCGCACCGACAGCATCTTTTCGGTGGTCTTGAAACCGTAGTCGCCAAGCAGCGTCATGGTGCGCGAGCGGGTGATGCCGGACAGGAAGGTGCCGTTCGGCGCCGGCGTCAGCACATGGCTGTCCTTGACCAGGAAGATGTTGGAGGTTCCGGTCTCGGCGACATTGCCCAGCATGTCGAGCACAAGTGCATTGTCGAAGCCGCGCATCTTGGCTTCGAGAATGGCGCGGCCATTGTTGGGGTAGAGGCAGCCTGCCTTGGCATTGGTCGGCATGGTTTCGATCGTCGGCCGCCGGAACGGCGAGACCGTGATCGAAAAGCCGGCCGGCGAGATCATCGGCGATTCGTAGAGGCAAAGGCAGAAGCGGGTCGATGCCGGATCGGCCGGCACGCCCATATAGCCGCCGTGCTCGGCCCAGTACATTGGCCTGATATAGACCGCCGTCTTGCCGTCGAACTTCTTCAGCCCGTCCCAGGTCAGGCCGACGATCTTGTCGACGCTCATCGACGGTTTGAGACCTAGCGCGATCGCGGAAGCATTCACCCTGGCGGCATGCAGTTCGAGGTCGGGGGCGACGCCTTCGAACCAGCGGGCGCCATCGAAGACGCTGGTGGCAAGCCACATGGCATGGCTGCGCGGGCCAAGGATGGCGACGTTGCCTTCGTACCAGTCGCCGTCGACGAAGGTCCATGTCGCCGATTGCGCCGCAGTCGCCAGTGTCATTGCTCGGTTCCGCTTCGATGCTGCCTGTCTGGTATCATTGGAAGATGCTTTGGCGGGCGCCGTCAACCGGCATCAGGCGGATTTTGTTGAGGCCAGCGAGCCCAGAAAGCGATCAAGTCTGCAATCGATGCTTGCACCTTGCCCCGCCTGCCCTCAAAACTGTCGCCATGCATTACGCGGCTTACGTTTTCGACGCCTACGGCACGTTGTTCGACGTGCACGCCGCCGTGCGCCGTCACGACGGCGAGATCGGGCCGGACGGCCAGCTTCTGTCGGAAATCTGGCGCGCCAAGCAGCTGGAATATTCCTGGGTGCGCACGCTGATGGGCGGTTATGCCGATTTCTGGCAACTCACCGAACAGGCGCTCGACTTTGCCTTGCGCAAGGTCCCTTCGGCAGACAAGGGGCTGAAGGCCAAGCTGCTCGAAGCTTATTGGCGGCTTGACTGCTATCCGGAAGTGCCGGCCGTTCTGAAGGCGCTCAAAGCGTCCGGAGCCAAGCTGGCAATCCTCTCCAACGGCTCGCCCGAGATGCTGGAAGCGGCGGTCAAATCGGCGGCCCTCGACCAGGTGCTGGACGACATCTTTTCGGTCGATGCCGTCAGGCGCTTCAAGACCGACCCGTCGACCTACGACATGGTGGCGACGGGCTGGCGTCTCTATCCCGGCGCGGTCTCGTTCCAGTCCTCCAACCGCTGGGATATTGCCGGCGCGACCAAATTCGGTTTTCGCACCGTATGGATCAACCGCGCCAACCAGCCCGAGGAATACCGGGACTTCCCGCCGGCGCTGATCCTGCCGTCGCTGGAAGGATTGTTGACAGGTGGCTAGAGCAATTCCAGGAAAAGTGTGAAACGGTTTTTCCGTCCGGAAATTGCGCAGAAGGAAAGACGCAGAGCAGTCGGGGCGTTTCTGTGAAACGATGAACTGCTCAAGAACTCTGTTGCCTCAAAGCAACAGTGGCATGACGGTCACAGCTTCGCCTTTGTTTGTCCACCCTCAGGCCAGAATCGGAACCGCCTATCGCCCCAGGCATTGGGTGAGACCAACACTGCGCCGCCTGGAAGCATTCACGCTTTCTTGCGACTTGAGACTTAAAAAAGGCAACCATGTTGAAGACCGAAATCGACCTCTATCGCCTGAGCCGTCGCGGCTTTCTGAACGCCGCAGCCCTTGGCGCCGCGTCGATTGCGGTCTCCGCCTGCGCCACCACCGAACCGGTGCCGGCGCCGGTCGAACCGCCACCGACCTATGTCGACCCGCCGCTCGGCGACTACGCGACGATGTACGGCCCGATGTCGGACAGCGGCTTCGACCTCCCGGCTATCCCGATCAAGAAGATGGACCCGCAGTTCCTGCGCCAGATCGTTCCTGATCCGACCGGCCAGCGGCCGGGCACCATCATCGTCGATACGACCAACCATTTCCTCTATCTGGTGCGCGAGGGCGGCCAGGCTATCCGTTACGGCGTCGGCCTCGGCCGTGCCGGCTTCGAATGGTCGGGAGACGCCGTCGTTCAATGGAAGCAGAAATGGCCGAAATGGACGCCGCCGGATGAGATGGTCGCCCGGCAACCGGAACTGGAGCAATACAGCGCCAAGAATGGCGGCATGCCCGGCGGCCTCAAGAACCCGCTCGGCGCCCGCGCTCTCTATCTGTTCCACGACAATGTCGACACGCTCTACCGCTTGCACGGCTCGCCGGAATGGAACTCGATCGGCAAATCCGTCTCGTCGGGCTGCGTGCGCCTGATAAATCAGGACATCATCGACCTCTACGACCGCGTGCCCTCGAAGAGCCCGGTCATCGTGACGTCCGATATCGGCCAGCCGATGGTGGCGAGCGCAAACCGTCAGGCCATTCCGATCGACGGCGGCGTGCCTGACGGTTCGGTCCTGCTCGGCCCGGTGAACTGATCGACGTTCGTCGATGTTGGTGAAGCGGCAGGTCCGCCGCTCCATGCGGCAAACTTCGCCAGGATTCCGATAGCTTTACGCGAATGCCTGGGGTCCGCAGCCAAGACATGCAATGCCGGCAGCAGAAGGCCGAGGAAGGCTTCCAGACAAGCCATGGAGCCGGTACAATCGACGCACCCATGCACCGTCGATTCCGCCGTTCCTGTATTTCCGCCCCGATGCATGTATATTAGGCTGGGATAGAATTGCAGAGATATACGTTTCATTAGATCATTGATGGCGGGGGAACGCCAATGGTGGGATTTCATTTCGATAGTCCGCCTGCCGACAGCGCCGAGGTCAATTTGTCGGCCGAATGCGAGCGCCAATTGCTGCCGCTCGTCCGCGGAATTGTCGACGCGGCGGTTGCCGCCGGGTGGAGCCGGGAGGATGTTCTTCTCGCCATGGTTGAGCTGTCCTGGGATCTGTATGAGAAGCGTCGAGGCGATCTTTAACAGCCCTGCGCGAGCCGGATAGTTCTGTATCGGGGGTCACCGCACGGTCACCGGCCGGGTAGCCCGGCGCGTCCTGGACATAATCCTCGAAAGCGCTGGTCGGAGAAGGGCCACCATGCGGGGAGCGCGTCCGTCGCAATGGCGGCATAGGCCGAGCAGGTTCGGCAATAGCCGCGCGATTTATATTCTGCATGCAACGCTGGATTGTGAAGCGGCGCGCGATGCACAACAACTAGGCACAAAATGGTAAGATAAGATCGGCAAATCGTCAGATTAGTTCGCGCTAAACAAGCAAAATCTGTAGATTTATAGACCAAATCCTGCCAAAATTTTTATTCCAGCTGAAAACCTTCTTTTAAATATAAAGCAACGCCTCTAAGGTTCGAAGGAACGTTCTGGAATCCACGTGAATTCTGGGCGCCTCGATGCAGCACAGGTTCAATCGATCGGCACAGGGCTGAGGCACGACGGAAATGCAACACAGAGGCGACGTTCTGGAGCGCACCTGGACAGGCCGGCGGCGCGCGGACCAGAGCATCTTCGATGGAATTCAGGAAGACGCGGGCGCGCGGATGGTCACCTTTCGGGGCGGCGCGGCTCATGCCGTTCGCGCGCCGGGATCGCACACATTCAAGGCGGTGGAGCATTTCGGTGCGGTCATGCTGGCACCCTCGCCCGGGATAAGGGTCTCGCTCGGCAACGACGAAGTCCACGATTATGACGGCGACACCGGCATGATCGTGGTCATCCCGGCGAACATCGAAGCCAGCGTGACGTGGTCATCCGCCATGGAGAGCATGATCGTGGCGCTCACCGCCGATAGCCTCCTTGACCTGGCGGCGCGCGAATTCGGCACTGGCCGAGCCGAGCTCCAGCCGCCGCCTCTCGGGACCGTCGACCTTCAGGCTCTGCAGCTGGCGCAACTGCTGAAGGTGGAATTGACGGAGCGGGAAACTCCAAACGAATTCTATGTCGATTCGCTGGTCACCATGTTCGGCGTTCATATGCTTCGGAACTACGCAGGAGCGGGAAAGTTGCCACAAGGTCCAAAGGGCGGTCTGTCGAACCGCAGTGCCCGGAGGGTGCGGGAATTCCTGGACGTGAACTTTTCCAGCAAGATCGCGGTGGCCGAGCTAGCCACACTCTCCGGCCTTTCGCCGAGCCATTTCATCCAGGCCTTCACCAAGACCTTTGGCGAGCCGCCGCACAAATACCTGCTGCGGTTGCGTCTCGATTTCGCCGAAAAACTTCTCATCGAGAGCGATCTGTCGATTGCGGAAGTCGCTCATCTGAGCGGCTTTTCAGATCAGAGTCACCTGACCGTCACCATGTCGAAATACCGCGGCAGAACCCCTAAGCAGGTGAAGCTGCAGCGGTGATATTTGCCGCGGTGCGTCTCCGCAGCCAAAAGTTGCGTGGCAGAGCGGCCACACCTGCCGCCCAGCGCTCAAAGACCGGACTTTTCTAAAAAGATTCCAGACTTTTACAAAATACATGCACCGCGAACGTGCCCATGGTCGCGATGGAAAGTCATTTGGGGCGGGGGCAACCAGATGATGCGGCATGTCGGATTGTCCCATGGACATTCAATTCGCGGAAATCGAAGTCTTCGCACCCAAGGCCGAAGCGGCCTGGGCCGCGCTGCAACGCCAATATGCCAGCCGGATCAGCGGTGCGGAACTCGACCATCTTCTGGCGTGTTTCGTGCTTGGACTGACCTCTCCGGCTTGTGGCGAAGGCGATCCAGGATTTCATTTCGATCTTTGCCGCGCGCTGGTGGCGATAAACCTGTCGCCGGAGCGGACCGAAGCCGCATTGCACACGGTTCCCGAGCCGACGCAGCCATGGGTCGCGAGCGCCTGCCAGCTGATTGAAAAACAAGGTGCGAAGATAGGTCTCTCGCTGCGAGAGACGACGGGTAATTTCAAGGATTTTTTGGCCGTCGAGGCGAATGATGCGGCACATCAGGGCGCCTCGGCAATTGCGAGGGAAAAGTAGCATGACCAGACGCGTCGAGGGGCGGAGAAGGATCGAATTTCTTCCCGGATTTGTCGGAAACTGGCTCTCGGGTGCGGCCGACAGCCGCTCGGTCCGCCGCCGCCTGATGGCGGTGCTGCGCCTGGCGTATCGGGTGCTTGGCATGCGCCGCAAAGGTCTGGGGCTTGGCGCGCTCGGCAGCGGCGGCAGCGTGCGTTCGGCCCTGGCCTGCGGCATCAGCCCGGCCAGCATGATCGGAGGCCTGGTGGCAATCGCCGCGCTCGGCCTCGCCACACCGGCCCATGCACAGTACCAGGCTGGCGGCGGTTCGGCGACCGGCGGCAACGCCATCGCCATCGGTAACGCTACGCAAGCGAATGGCGCGAACAGCGTGGCGTTGGGTACCTCTAACAGCGCAACGGGCGATGCTTCGATCGCCATAGGCTATTCGATGAGTGTCAATGGCCTCAACTCCATCGGCATAGGTGTCTTTGCGAAGGCGACCGGCGTCAACGCCCTCGCGTTGGGCGGGAACGCCCAGGCCACTGCGGACGGAGCAAGCTCCATTGGCGTCAACTCGGTTGCAGCCGCAGGTGCGGCCGCCTTTGGCCTGAACGCGCGTGCCGACGGTACGAACTCGACGGCGATCGGCTATGTTTCCCGAGCGACCGGGCTGCGCGCCACAGCGCTCGGGTATGGTACGACCGCGTCGGGAGTGGATACCGTTGCCCAAGGTACCAACGCCACTGCCGGCAACCAAAATGCCGTTGCCGTCGGCTTCCAGGCGACCGCTAGTGCCATAAACTCCGTTTATCTCGGCTCGCGCACTGTCGCCGGATCGGGAGCGCTGGCCCAGGGCGCCATCGGCATCGGCACCGATGTGACGGCGTCTCAGGTCGACGCCATGGCGATGGGGCGCCAAAGCCAGGCGACCGGCGTCACCAGCACGGCGCTCGGTGTGCTGAGCAAGGCCACGGCGACCAATACCATCGCCATTGGTCCCCAGGCAAATGCAACGGCGCAAAACTCGGCAGCGTTCGGCAACGTCGCCACGGCTTCGGGCAATTTTGCACTGGCTCTGGGCAACTCGGCTGTATCGAGCGGAGTAGGGTCGGTCGCGGCGGGATCTGGAGCCCAGGCCACGGACGTCTCCACCACTGCGCTCGGTAACAACGCCGCAGCAACAGCGGCAAATGCCAGCGCACTGGGATTGGGCGCCACGGCTAGCGGAACATACGCCACTTCACTTGGTTCCACCTCCAAAGCGACCGGCGCCCGTGCGTTCGCGGGTGGCCGTTCCACCACTGCCCAAGGCGACGATTCCATCGCTATCGGCACGACATCCATCGCGACAGCGGCGAGCTCGACAGCAATCGGAGCGGGCGCGGTGACACTCGACGTGAATGCCATCGCCATCGGCACCGCTGCCGGCGCGATCTCCGCCGACTCCGTCGCCATCGGCACGGGGGCGATCGCCGATGGCGGCAAGGCTGTCGCCATCGGTTACGGCAACACCGCTTACGGCGACGGCGCGGTCGCCATCGGCGATCCCAGCTATGCCAGTGGCACCGGCGCCTTCACCGGCGGCGCCAATAACATCGCCAACAGCGACGGCACGGCAACCGCCACCGCCGCAAACCAAGCCGCAGGCGCCGTCGCCATCGGCAACAACAACAAGGCGATCGGGCAAGGCTCCGTCGCGCTGGGCAACGGCTCCACCGCAGGCGCCGCCGGCCTTGCGGGCAATGTCGCGCTCGGCAATGGCGCGACGGCGGCGGCAAGCTCCGGCGACGTGGCGCTCGGCTCGGGCTCGGTCACCGCGACGGCGGTCGGCACCAGCGGTGCGACGATCGGCGGCACGGCCTACAGCTTCGCCGGCACAACGCCGACGAGCACCGTCAGCGTCGGCGCGCTCGGCGCGGAGCGGACCATCACCAATGTCGCGGCGGGCCGGCTGAGCAACTCATCGACCGACGCCATCAACGGCTCGCAGCTGTTCGCGACCAACCAGCAGGTGACGCAAAACACCACCGATATCGCCGCCAACACCGCTGATATCACCAATCTCGGCAACACGATCAACAGCATCAGCACCGGCGGCGGCATCAAGTATTTCCATGCCAATTCGACGCTGGCCGATTCCCAAGCGCTGGGCACGGATTCCGTCGCGGTCGGCCCGAATGCCGTGGCCAACAATGCCGGGGACGTCGCGATCGGCCTGAATTCGGTTTCCGGCACCACGACCGCGGTTGGCGGCACGACGATCGGCGGCGGGAGCTACACCTTTGCGGGCGCGACGCCGGCCGGCGCTTTCTCGGTCGGCTCGGTGGGCGCCGAGCGCCAGATCCAGAACGTCGCGGCCGGGCAACTGAGCGGCTCCTCGACCGATGCGGTCAACGGCTCGCAGCTGTTTGCGACCAACCAGCAGGTGACGCAGAACACCACCGATATCGCCGCCAACACCGCCGACATCGCGGCCAACACCACCGACATCACCAATCTCGGCAATGCCATCAGCAACATCGCCGGCGACACCTCGACGGCCTACACCGACGCCAATGGCGACGGCATCCGCTATGTGCGCACCAACGACACGACGCTGCCTATCACCGACGCCTTCGCGCAAGGTGTCGGTTCGTCCGCGGTCGGCTACCAGGCGACCGCGTCCGCCGCCAATTCGCTTGCGCTCGGCCGCGGCACCCAGGTCACTGTCGCCGACGGAGTAGCGCTGGGCTCCGGCTCGGTTTCGGACCGTGCGGTGGCGCCGGCATCGGGATCGATACTCGCCGGCACCGGCCTCGTTCCCTACAACACCACCGACGCGACCTTGCTCGGCGCCGTCTCGGTCGGCACCTCCACCTCCTACCGCCAGATCATCAACGTCGCCGACGGTACCGCGGACCAGGACGCGGTCACGCTTCGCCAGCTGAAGGGCGCGCTGAGCTCCTTCGCGGTGACCGGAAGCCTGTACTTCCACGCCAACTCGACAGCCGCGGATTCGCTTGCGGTCGGCGTCGATTCGGTTGCGGTCGGTCCGCGCACCACCGTCAATGGCGACAACGGCATCGGCATCGGCAACGGCGCCATCGTGCAGCAGACGGCGCCGGGGGGCATCGCGATCGGCCAGAACTCGACCGTCAACCAGGCCGACAGCATCGCGCTCGGCACCAACTCGACGACCAACGGAGCCCAGGCAGTGGCGCTCGGCGCCGGTGCCACGGCCAACGAGCCGGGCAGCGTCGCGCTAGGCGCTGGCTCGACGACGGCGGCGGCGGTCGCCACCACCGGCACCACGATCAACGGCGTCAACTACACGTTTGCCGGGACAAGCCCGACGAGCACGGTGAGCGTCGGCACCGTCGGCAACGAGCGCACCGTCACCAATGTCGCTGCGGGCAGGATCAGCGGCACCTCCACCGACGCCATCAACGGCAGCCAGCTCTACGCCACCAACCAGGCTGTCGAAGCCATGCAGGGGAGCGTCGGCGATCTCAACGAGTTCGCGGTCCAGTACGACAAGAACGGCGACGGCAGCAAATCCAACTCGATAACGCTTGCCGGCGGCGACCCCAACACGCCGGTCGTCATCCACAATGTCGGGGCGGGCGTTGCCAACACTGATGCAGTCAACGTGCAGCAGTTCAACACAGGGCTGTCGCTCAACCTGGCGGATTCAAAGACCTACACCAACCAGGTGGCGGCCACCACGCTGCAGCAGGCCAATGCGTATGCGGACTCCAAACTCAGCCAGCTCAACATGGACATGGGCGAGGTCAAGGGCGAGGCGCGCCAGGCTGCCGCGATCGGCCTGGCGGCCGCCTCGCTACGCTACGACGACCGTCCCGGTAAGCTGAGCGTGGCCGCCGGCGGAGGTTATTGGCGCGGTGAAGGGGCGCTGGCCTTCGGCGCCGGCTACACCAGCGAGGAGGGACGTGTTCGAGCGAACCTGTCCGGCACGACAGCAGGCGGGAACTGGGGTGTCGGCGCGGGCGTCAGCCTTACGCTGAACTAGAGCCCGGCTATGATCAGGCAGGCAGTCTTTGCTGTCGCGATATCCATGACGTCAATGCTCCTGTCCGGCTCGTACGCGGTCGGACAGGAGGCGGTAGCTTCCGGCTACAGAATAAGGCCTTCCGACGTCGCGGTGCCTGCGGATGCGAAGCTTGGCGAATATCAACGGACCACCCGTCCGTTCGAGAACTGGACGCTGATCTGCGACGAGAACCTGCAGGCCCGCCAAAAGGTCTGCAACGTCACCCAGATCATCGAGGACCAGGCAGGACAGGTTGCGTTCAGCTGGTCGCTGGCCGCCACCAAGGAAGGCAACCCCTATATGATCTTGCGCACCCCGCCGATCGCCAAGAGCGACAGTCCTGTCTCGCTGACATTCGAGGGGCGCAAGGAACCGATAAAAATTCAACTCGACGGATGCAATCAAGCCGTCTGCGTCGGCATGCTGCCGGTTGGCCCGATCATGCGCGAACAAATTTCGAAGGCCGCGGCATCCGTCATCTCCTTTCCGACGACGGATGGCAGGACGATCAACGTGACCGCAACCCTCAAGGGCTTGGCCGCGGCCGTCGCGGCGATCAATTGACGAAGGCATTGCGATGAACCAGCAATCGATCCATGACCGGATAATGTCCCGCAACCAGGGAAAGGGTGCTGTTCAGGCCGGCATCGATGACCGGAGCAGACCGAAACGAAACCTGGCGAAGACCACTGTCTTCTCGTTGCTCGCGATTGCCGTCGTCGCCGCGGCCGGCTTCGCAGCCATGCGCTACGGCCTGGTCCGCAATTTATTGCCGCAGCCGGCGGTCGCGGAGACCAACCAGCCCGATCCGGCGCTGGCGGACACGCCATTTCTGCAACACGCCAAACAGGCAGGCTTGCAGTCTTGTTCCAACATTTTCCCGGCCCTCGGGCAGATGCTGACGACCGGCACGACCTACAGCGTTCAGTCGATCTGGAACAACGAGGCCCCCGACAAACACGTCGTGGAAGCCCTGGTCGGCATGAACTACGCCACGCAGGGCTACAGCGGCCCGGCCGCGGGCCTGGTGTTCGCAGCACCCACCGCATCTGTCTGCGAAGGCACGATGGTCAGGGTTGCGCCGTTCGCGGCCAGTTGCGCCGACGTTCCGGCCCTGCTTCCGAAGGGCAGCAAGCTTGCCAACAATCTTGGACAAATCAGCGTCTATGAACTGGCCAATGGAGGGGGCAACGCGATGCTGCTGCCGACAGGCAACAGCTGCGTCGTCATCTCCGTGGCCTCGGCAGCAGGAAAACAAGGAGGCGTACAATGAGGGTGAATTCCGCCATTGCGGCAATCGGCATGCTGTTGGCCTGCGCCGGGCGGCTCGCTGCGGCGGACCTCGCCCCCGCGGCGGACGTGCCCGAGCCGCCGGCCCAGGAAGAGAAAGGCATCTGGGCGGCGATCGCTTATTCGAACCCTGACGGGAAGCACGGCTTCTTCTGGGGTGCCGACAAGCGTCAGGAGGCGATGGACATCGCCCTCAAGCATTGCCAGACCGCCGGCGGCGACAGCTGCGCCGTGGTGAGCGTGTTTCGCAATCATCGTCACTGGGACGACGACGACAACACCGGCTTTCCATACAATCATTGCGGCGCGCTCGCGGTGGGCGAGAAGACGAGCGGGCAATCCACCAGCTGGGGCGCGGAGACGGCGCAAACACGCCGGCAGGCCGAAGACCTGACACTGCAGGCCTGCGAACGGAGTGGGCAGAAATGCAAGATCCGCGAATGGGTGTGTACATGAGGCCCTGCTGTGGCTCAGGAGCCCTTCACCCCACCGGTCGTTGCTTCGCGCGGACGGTGAAACCCAGCTGCCCAAGCACCAGCCCGCTGTCGGCATTCGGTTGGGCGCTGTTTCGCATCAACGCGAACTAGTGGAACTCCAATCAAGGCGCATGTTTGCACTCAATGTGGCGCCGTGCTCAAGCGGGGTCAGCCCTTCGCCGTGATGCGCATCGACGGAATGCGACACCGGCTCGAAGCAGAAGAAATCGGCGTCCTGCGACGGCGAATAGAGGATGAAGACGTCGAGCGCCGATGAGGCCGTGAGCGAGATGGCGATCCTGTCCTCGGGCCGGGTGATCCTGGCGAGGCGGTCCCAGCCGTCGAAAGCATTGTTCACCCAGCTTCGCGGCAGCAGGGAGGCGCGCGAGAAATTCCACGCGGGGTAATCGGCCACGGGCGCCACGCCGGTCGGCAAATGACGCTTGTCCTCCAACCAGACCCGCGCCGCCTTCGCCTCGAGCGTCGTTGCGGCGCTGCGCGGGAACCACGGATGAAAGCCGAGGCCGTAAGGCAGGCGAATGCCGGCGCGGTTCTCCACGGTGAGCGTAGCATCCAGGGCCCCGTCATGCAGCGTATAGACAACCCGCGCCATGTATCGGTAGGGGCCGATCCCGCCGGCGTCGAGGACCAGTTCCGCTTCGGTGGCACTGTGGCCGGCAATCCGCCACTCCCTCTGGAAACCGTCGCCATGGATCGGAAAGGCCTCTCCCGCCACATTCGGCTCGACGGTGTGGAAACGGCCGTCGAACTCGAAGCCGCCGCCTGAAATTCGGTTCGACCAGGGAACCAGAAGCTGGCAGCCGGAGGCGCCGGTGCCATTGCCGGGCTTAAGCAGCGGCACGGCTGCGCCGCCGACCAGAGCGTCGAAGCGCGCGATCGCCGCACCCTTCTGTGGCGCCAGGACGACACGGGCGCGATCGTCGCGCAGTTCCAGCAGGCCGGCCATCCCTCACCAGCCGCCGTCGATGGCGATGTTCTGGCCGCTGATCATGTCCGAGGCGGGCTGGCCGACACTGTTCACCGTCCCCTGGACAGGCTGCCCAGAATCCCGCGCACGATCGCCCGCCCGACGGACGAGCCAACCGAGCGCACGACAGCTTTGATCGCGGCCTCGGCCACGGTCTGGCGGTTGGACGGGCGCGGCGCCGGGGCGCGGCGGCCGGTTGATTGCGGCGGTGGCCGATCGTCATTGCCAAAGCCCGGAATGGTCCAGCGCGAACGGCCGCTGTCGGCCTGCTGTGCCTCCGCGTCCTGCGCATCCTTGGCCTTGTTCTGCAGCATCTCGAAAGCCGATTCGCGGTCGATGGTCTGGTCGTACTGGCCGGCGACCGGGCTCAGGTCGATCAGCTTGCGGCGCTCGTCCAGCGTGATCGGGCCAAGCCTGGACGACGGCGGGCGGATCAGCGTCCGCTGCACCATGGACGGCACGCCCTTGGCCTCCAGCGTCGAGACCAGCGCTTCGCCGGTGCTGAGTTGGGTGATCGCGGTCATGCAGTCGAAATCCGGGTTGGGCCGGAACGTCTCGGCGGCCGTCCTCACGGCCTGCTGTTCGCGCGGCGTGTAGGCGCGCAACGCGTGCTGCACGCGATTACCGAGCTGGGCGAGAACCTTCTCAGGGATATCCAAGGGGTTCTGCGTAACGAAATAGACGCCGACGCCCTTGGAGCGGATCAAGCGAACCACCTGCTCGACGCGGTCGATCAGCACCTTCGGCGCTTCGTCGAAAAGCAGATGCGCCTCGTCGAAGAAGAACACCAGCTTCGGCTTGTCGGGGTCGCCTACCTCGGGCAATTCCTCAAACAGCTCCGACATCAGCCAGAGCAGGAAGGTGGCGTAGAGCCTGGGGTTCATCATCAGTTTGTCGGCGGCGAGCACGCTGATGGCGCCGCGACCGTCGCGGGTGGTGCGCATGATGTCGGCGATGCGCAGTGCCGGCTCGCCGAAGAAATTCGCCGCCCCCTGCTGTTCCAGCACCAGCAGCGTGCGCTGGATGGCGCCGACCGACGGCTTGGTGACATTGCCGTAGCGCGAGCTGATCTCGTCGGCGCGCTCGGCGATGTTGGCCAACAGCGCCTGCAGATCCTTCATGTCGAGCAGCAGCAGACCGTCCTCGTCGGCGATGCGGAAGGCGATGTTCATGATGCCCTCCTGCGCTTCGGAGAGGTTCATCAGCCGCGACAAAAGCAGCGGCCCCATTTCCGAGACGGTGGCGCGGATCGGATGGCCCTGCTCACCGAACAGGTCCCAGAAGATGACCGGGAATTCCTGGAAATCGTAGGGATCGAGCTTGATCTGATCGGCCCGCTTGACCAGGAAATCCTGCGCTTTGCCCATCATGGCGATGCCGGACAGGTCGCCCTTGATATCGGCGCAGAACACCGGCACGCCGGCATTGGAGAACCCTTCTGCCAGAATCTGCAGGCTGACCGTCTTGCCGGTGCCAGTGGCGCCGGTGATCAGGCCATGACGATTGCCATATTGCAGCAAAAGCTGCTCGGCGCGCTGGTAGCTGTCGTCGGGCTTGCGGCTGGCGCCGAGGAAAATGCTGGTCTCGTCAGCCATATGTCCATGTCTCCGCAAACTGGTGTTAAAGCCAATGGCCTTGCCGCACGTATAGTGAGGCCGTTGCACAGCGACAATCCAAATCCTCAGATGGGCCAATTGTCTAAGCTGGCCAATGCTCCAAATCGGCTTTTTGGAGCTTGCGGATTTTGCCGGTGTTTGGCAATCGTTCATGGTTCGTCCACGCAGGCTGACCTATATCAGAGAGATCGAGTTCGGACCCTGAAGGGCGCATTGCATTGCGATATCGGACAGGGGACCGTAGACTGAACCGCTCCAGGCTGGTGCGGCCGCATAAGAACGAGGAAAATTGATGGGCGCCGGAGCCTTGACCAAGGAAATCGAACCCACAAACGTCGAGCGCCAGCGATGGCTGGCCTTGGCCGAAAAAGCGTTGGCCGGCGCATCCTTCGAGGACAGTCTGGTCTCGCACACCGACGACGCCATCCGCATCGAGCCGCTCTACGATCGCGCTGCTGGCGCCGAACCGCTTGTGCGCGCCAACCCCAAACTGCCCTGGATCGTCAGCCAGCGCATCGACGATCCCGATATCGGCCGCGCCAAGGCGCAGGCCCTGGACGACGTGGCGCAAGGCGCGACGGGATTGTCGCTGGTCTTCGAAGGCGCCCCGAATGCGTTCGGCTATGGCCTGCCGAGGACGGCGCAGGCGCTGGAGACGGTGCTGGACGGCGTGCCGCTCAACCGCGTGCAGATCCGCATCGACGCCCATCCCTGGAGCCGCGCCGTCGCCGACTGGCTAGTGGCGTTTCTGGGCAAGCGCCGCTCCGATCCGGCGAAGCTCAACCTCTCCTTCGGCATCGACCCGGCGGCGATCTTTGCCGGAACCGGACGGCTGCGGATGTCGATCGAGGCCTTGCAGGCATCGATGCCGCAATCGCTGGCGCATTTCTTTTCGCTTGGCGTGCCAGGCGTGCTGCTCGAGGCTGACGGGCGGGTGTTCCACAATGCCGGCGCCACCGAGGCGCAGGAGCTCGGCACCATGCTCGCTTCCGCGGTCTCCTATCTCAGGATGTTCGAGGACGCACGCCAGCCGCTTGTCTATGCCGCGCCGCATATCGGCTTTGCGCTCAGCGTCGACCAGGACCAGTTCCTGTCGACGGCCAAGCTCAGGGCGTTGCGCAGGCTGTGGGCGCGAATCCAGGAGACGTGCTCGATCCCGGCCTCGACCGCCAATATCCATGCCGAGACGTCGTTCCGCATGATGACGGCGGCAGACCCCGAGACCAATATTCTACGCACTGCGATCGCCGGTTTTGCCGCAGCCGCCGGGGGCGCCGATTCGATCTCCATCCTGCCGCACACGATCGCTCATGGCCTGCCGGCACCTTTTGCCCGCCGTGTTGCCCGCAATGCGCAGCTGATCATGGCCAATGAGAGCCATATCGACCATGTCGCCGACCCCACCTATGGCTCGGGCGCGGTCGAGGCGCTGACCCTGGGCCTGTGCGAAGCGGCGTGGGTAGAATTCCAGAGGATCGAAGCGGAAGGCGGCGTTCTGGCAAGCCTGCAGCAAGGCCACATCCAGGCGCGCGTCAAGGCAGCATCCGAGCGCCGCGCCGAGGCCTACCGGTCGGGTGAACGGGCAATCATCGGCACCACGCTTTACCCGCTGAAAAGCGAGACCCCGGTCGAGACGCTGGCGGCCGAGCGGCGGCCTCCTTTCACCGAGGGCGTGGCGGTGTGCGAGGCCCTGTTTCCGGTGCGCATCGACCAGTCGATCGGAGCCGCGCCTTGATCCCGGATTTCTCAGAGATCGGCTGGTCGGCGCCGCGGCGCGCGCCCGTCGAGGTCAAGGGCCAGCGACTGACGCCGGAAGGCATTGCCGTCAAGCATCTCTACAGTCAGGACGACCTCAAGGGCCTCACCCATCTCGACACCTATCCGGGCATGCCGCCTTTCGTGCGCGGCCCCTACCCGACCATGTATGTCCAGCAGCCCTGGACGATCCGGCAATATGCCGGCTTCTCGACGGCCGAGGAATCCAATGCCTTCTACCGGCGCAATCTCGCTGCCGGCCAGAAAGGCCTGTCGGTCGCCTTCGATCTCCCCACCCATCGCGGCTATGACAGCGATCATCCGCGCGTTGCCGGCGATGTCGGCATGGCGGGCGTGGCCATCGATTCCATCCTCGACATGCGGCAATTGTTCGACGGCATCCCGCTCGACGAAATGACGGTGTCGATGACCATGAACGGCGCCGTGCTACCGATCATGGCGCTCTACATCGTGGCAGCCGAAGAACAGGGCGTTGCGCAGAAGGATCTCGCCGGCACCATTCAGAACGACATTCTGAAGGAGTTCATGGTCCGCAACACCTACATTTATCCGCCGAAGCCTTCGATGCGGATCGTGTCGGACATCTTCTCCTACACCTCGAAGAACATGCCGAAGTTCAATTCGATCTCGATCTCCGGCTATCACATGCAGGAGGCCGGTGCGACCGCCGACCTGGAACTCGCCTACACCATCGCCGACGGCATCGAATATGCCCGCGCCGGCGTCGCCGCCGGTCTCGACATCGACCGTTTTGCGCCGCGGCTGTCCTTCTTCTGGGCGATCGGGATGAACTTCTTCATGGAGGTCGCCAAGCTCCGCGCCGCGCGGCTTTTGTGGTCGAGCCTGATGCAGAAGAATTTTGCGCCGAAGGACGAACGTTCGCTGTCGCTGCGCACCCATTGCCAAACCTCCGGCTGGTCGCTGACAGCGCAGGACCCCTACAACAACATCACCCGCACCATGATCGAGGCGATGGCGGCGACGCAGGGCCATACCCAGTCGCTGCACACCAATTCCTTCGACGAGGCGATGGCGCTGCCGACCGACCATTCGGCCCGTATCGCCCGCAACACGCAGCTCATCCTGCAAAAGGAATCCGGCACCACGCGCATTGTCGACCCGTGGGGTGGCTCGGCCTATCTGGAGCGGCTGACACATGATCTTGCAGCGCGCGCGCTTGCACATATCGAGGAGGTCGAGAGCCTTGGCGGCATGGCCGCTGCGATCGAACAGGGCATCCCAAAACTGCGCATCGAGGAGGCGGCGGCGCGCACCCAGGCGCGCATCGATTCCGGCGAACAGATGCTGGTCGGCGTCAACGCGCATCGCCCGGAGAACGACATCGAGGTCGACGTGCTGAAGATCGACAATGCCGAGGTCCGAGCCCGGCAATTGTCGAAGCTGCAGAACCTGAAAGGCACGCGCAATGTCGGCGCGGTCGAGAGCGCGCTCGATGCGCTGACCCGCGCTGCGCAAGGTAACGAAAACCTGCTGGAATTCGCCATCCGCGCCGCGCGCGCCAATGCGACCGTCGGCGAGATCTCGCTGGCGCTGGAAAAGGTCTTTGGCCGCCATGTCGCCTCGGTGCAGACGATCTCCGGCGTTTATCGCAATGCGCTTGGCGACAATCTGGCGGTTGAGCGGCTGCTGGAGAAGCTTGAGGCTTTCGAGAAGAAGTCCGGCGGCAAGCCACGCATCCTGGTGGCCAAGATGGGCCAGGACGGCCATGACCGCGGCCAGAAGGTTATCGCTACGGCCTTTGCCGATCTCGGCTTCGACGTCACCGTCGGTGCGATGTTCCAGACACCGGATGAGATCGCGAAACTGGCGGTGGCGCAGGATGTCCATATCGTCGGCGCCTCGTCGCTGGCGGGGGGCCATCTGACGTTGATCCCCGAACTGCGCGATGCGCTGAAGAAACTCGGTCGCGCCGACATATTGATCGTCGCCGGCGGCGTCATCCCACCACAGGATTATGATGCGGTGCTTGCGGCTGGTGCTGCGGAAATCTTCCCACCGGGCACGGTTATCCCGGAAGCGGCGGATCGGCTGTTGGATCGGCTGCTGGCGGGCTGAGCGAAACAGTTGCAATGCCTATCAGAGTTGCGTCATAGTGTATGGCGCAACCTACGGTATAGACATGAACACCATCATTCACGGACTTGAGGACGGATCGGGCGTTGTAATCTTGCCGCGGAAGATGCTCGAAAGCTTGGGGCTGCAAGTGGGCGATGAACTCCAGATCATCGAAACCGATGACGGCATCATCCTAAGGCCGATTCCGTGTGACGATCTCGAAAGGCAAATGCGTGCCGCGCGCGATGTCATGGACAAGTATGAGGCCGCGTTGCAAAGACTGGCAAACTAGACGCAGTCAGCTCTCCGACAGCTTAATGATTTCCCATTCCTTGCCGTTGACGCTTGCGACGTCGCCGACCTTCTTGCCGAACAGCGCCACCGCCATCGGCGAGACGTGGGAAATGCTGCCCTTTGAAGGATCGGCCTCGTCCTCACCGACGATCTTCCAGTGCACCTTCTTGCCGTCGTCGCCTTCCAGCGTGACGCCCATGCCGAAACGCACCTGGTCGCTGCCCGGCTCCGGCACGGAGAGTTCGGCGCTTTCGCGGCGCGCTGTCCAGTAGCGCAGGTCGCGCGACACCACGGCGATGCGCTCGCGGTCTGCTTTTCTCTCGGCTTTCGCCAATATGTCGCGCAGATCCGTCAGATTGTCCTCGATCTGCGCCAGCCCGCGCTCCGTTACCAGATTGCGGTGCGGGCTGATCGGCCGCTCGCCAATGCCGGCAATGGCGTTTTCGCTGTCTTCCTCGCGGGTGAAGGCTCTGCTCATCGGATGAACTTAGGCTCGCTTCGGCGACTGCACAAGCCACTTGCCGGACCCGGTCATTGCCCGGACTATGACCGGGCGAAGACCGCTGCGGCTGGCATGATTCCTGCGGTTAGCCGGGGGATCGCAAGGGATGTGCCGATGTTGAACAGACGAGTGCTGCTAAAGGGGACGGCCGGCTTTGCCGTGCTCGGTCTTTCGTCGGGCAACGCCTTGGCTAAGACGGCAGCACGCGGCTCGATCAACGCCGCCGAGCTTGGCGTGCAGCCGGACGCAGCGGACGACCAGAGCAAAGCCTTCGCCAAGATGCTTGCCGAGGCGAGCGAGCGCAACGCGCCGGTGTTCCTGCCGCTCGGAAACTATGTCGTATCCAACCTGACCTTGCCAGCCCGTGTCAGGCTTTCCGGCGTGCCCGGCGCCTCGCGCATTCTCTATGGCGGCAATGGCCATTTGCTAACGGCCGAACAGGCCGAGCATATCGAACTCACCGGGCTGGTCTTCGATGGCGCCAACGGCTCTCTGGCCGACGATGCGCAAGGGTTGCTCGACCTGCGACGCGTCGCCCGCCTGGTCATCGACAACTGCATGATCACCGGCAGCGGCAAGCACGGGTTGGCGTTGGAGCATGCATCGGGCCGCGTCGAGCGCACGGAGATTTCGGGAGCAGCGGACGCCGGCATCTACTCCGTCGAAGCGGCCGGCCTTGAGATATCGGGCAATACGGTGTCCGATTGCGGCAATGGCGGCATCCTCGTGCACCGCTGGCAGCAGGCCGAGGACGGCACCGTCGTCAGCGGCAACCGCGTGCAGCGGATTGGCGCGCGCAGCGGCGGCACCGGTCAGAACGGCAATGGCATCAACGCCTTCCGCGCCGGCAATGTCGCCATCTCCGGCAACATCGTCTCGGACTGCGCCTTCTCGGCGATCCGCGCCAACAGTTCCAGCAATCTGCAGATGACCGGCAACACCTGCTCGCGCTCGGGCGAAACCGCGCTCTATTCCGAATTCTCCTTCGAGGGCGCCATCATCGGCAACAACATCGTCGATGGTGCGGCCAACGGCATCTCGATCGTCAATTTCAACGAGGGCGGCCGCATAGGCGTGTGCTCGAACAACATCGTGCGCAATCTCTCCACCACAGGCCCCTACCCCGCTGATGCGCCGGGCTTCGGCGTCGGCATCAGCGTCGAGGCCGACACCACAGTGTCCGGCAACGTCATCGAGAACGCGCCGCTCTACGGCATGCAGATCGGCTGGGGCGCCTATATGCGCAATGTGGTGGCGACGGGAAACATTATCCGTCAGGCCGGAACCGGCATCGCCGTCACGGTCGTCGAGGGAGCCGGCTCGGCTATTATTTCCGACAATGTCATCGACGGCGCCAGGAACGGCGCCATCATTGGCCAGCGCTGGGCCGAACCGGCGACCGGCGACCTCGCCAAATCAAGCGATACCGGCTATGCGCATCTGACGGTTGAACGAAACCGCATCAGCTGAGCGCCGCTGTCGGGCGCAGCGAGCCGACCTGGGCGCCGATGCGGCTTTCGATCGGCGGGTTGGACTGTTCCAGAAGGTTTGCTGCCAGCGCCTCGTCGGTCTTGAGGAGCTTGACGAGCACAGCAGCAATCATCACCTCGGCGGCGCGGCCGGCGCCGTCGTCGCATTTTAGCGCAATGCCGAGGCCAAGCTCGGGAACGGCGGCGCAATAGACGCCCTCGGCGCCGGTCTTGACGAAGATGCGGCCGGGCGCGGCCTGCATCAGCGCGACATCGGCCTTGCCGGTGCCGGCAACCAGGAAGGGCTCGGCCATGCAGGCCGCGAGCAGACGTTTGGCGGCCTTGGCGCGCTCAGGGCCAAAGCCCCTGCCTGTCGCCATACGGGCAAAGCCCAGCGCGAAGCTTTTCAGAGGCACGGCGTAGGTCGGGATCGAGCAACCATCGATGGCCCGGTCATTGGCATCGTGGGCAGCGCCGGTCACCGCCTGCATGGCGTCTCGTACCATCTCCTGAAAGGGGTGGCCGGGCTTGACGTAGCCCTGATGGGCAAACCCCGAATGCACACAGGTGCAGAGAAAGCCGGAATGCTTGCCGGAACAATTGTTGTGCAGCGCATTTGGCGAGCCGCCTGCGCGGGCCAGTGCAATCTCCGCACCATGGCTGGAAGGCCAATGCGCGCCGCACTCCAGCGCCGATTTGTCGAGACCGGCTTTGGCCAGCATCGCCTGCGCCAGTTCGACATGCGCCGGCTCGCCCGAATGCGAGGCGCAGGCCAGCGCCAGTTCGCGGTCGCCGAAGCCGTAGGCGTCAGCGGTACCCGTTTCGACCAGCGGCAATGCCTGGATTGCCTTGACCGCGGAGCGCGGAAACACGGGCCGCGCCGTATCGCCGATTTCCCAGACAGGCTTGCCGTCACCGTCGAAGACCGCGACAGCGCCGCGATGGGCGCTCTCGACGATCGCGCCGCGCAAGACCTCGACCAGAACCGGATTTGTCATGTCACCTCCCAGAAATGCAGGGCGGTTTATCTGATCCGGTCGAGAATGGAAACGTAGTTGGCGACGGCAGCACCGCCCATATTGAAGATGCCGCCAAGCTTTGCGCCCGGCACCTGGATGCCACCGGCCTCGCCGGTCAACTGCATGGCGGTCAGCACATGCATCGATACGCCGGTGGCACCGATCGGATGGCCCTTGGCTTTCAAGCCGCCCGAAGGGTTGACCGGCAGCCGGCCGTCCTTTGCCGTCGTGCCGTCGAGCGCCAGCTTGGCGCCCTCGCCGGGCTTGGCCAGGCCCATCGCCTCATATTCGATCAGTTCGGCGATGGTGAAGCAGTCATGCGTCTCGACGAAGGAGAGGTCGTCCAGCGTCACGCCGGCCTTCTTAAGCGCCTGGTTCCAGGCCTGTTCGCAGCCTTCGAACGACAGGATGTCGCGCTTCGACATCGGCAGGAAATCCTGGACATGCTCGTTGGCGCGGAAGGCGACGGCGCGGCGCATCTTCAGCGCCGTCGACGTGTCGGTCAGCACAAGGGCTGCCGCGCCGTCGGAAACCAGCGAACAGTCGGTGCGCTTCAGCGGACCGGCAACGAAGGGGTTCTTTTCGCTTTCCTGGCGGCAGAATTCGTAGCCGAAATCCTTGCGCATCTGGGCATAGGGATTGTCGACGCCGTTCTTGTGGTTCTTCGCGGCGATCATGGCGAGCGCGTCCGACTGGTCGCCATAGCGCTGGAAATAGGCCTGCGCGATCTTGCCGAAGACGCCGGCAAAGCCAGCCGGCGTGTCGCCGTCCTCCGGCAGATAGGAAGCTTTCAGCAGGTTCTTGCCGATCTCGGGACCGGGTGTCGTGGTCATCTGCTCGGCGCCGACCACCAGCACGACGCGGGCGGCATTGGCATCGATGGCGCGGATGCCTTGCCGGACCGCGGCCGAACCGGTGGCGCAAGCATTCTCGACCCGGGTCGCCGGCTTGAAGCGCAGCCGGTCGTCGGCCTGCAGCACCAGGCTGGCGGTAAAATCCTGCGGGGAGAAGCCGGCATTGAAGTGGCCGAGCACGATCTCGTCGACCTCGTCCGGGCCGATGCCGGCATGGTCGAGCGCGTCGACCGCGACCTTGGTGATCAGGCCTTCCAGCGTCTCGCCTTCGAGCTTGCCGAAGCGCGAATGCGCCCAGCCAACGATGCATGCGGTCATGGCGGTCTCCATCCTTGGCGCCAGCCTAACATGTGGGCTCATGGCGCAGTTCGCCTTTATTGTTCAAATATAAACAATCCCCACCGCGCCGAAAAGGGCCGCAAGCGGACAATCGCTTGGTGCAGCCCGCCATAGGATCGATTTTTTGTTGATTGACGGATCAATAAAAAATAATCATGCGGGACAAAAGCCGGGAACAACTATGCCGAAAGTCGGAATGGAACCGTTGCGCCGCAAGGCGCTCATCGACGCGACGATCTCGGCGATCGGCGAGCGCGGCTCGCTTGACGTGACCATGTCGGAGATTGCCGGCCGGGCCGGCGTATCCTCCGCGCTCGCCCACCACTATTTCGGCGCCAAGGATGAACTGCTGCTGGCGACGATGCGGCACATATTGGCAGAACTGACCATCGACATGCGGCGTGCTCTTCAATCCGCCGCCACGCCGCGCGAACGCGTCTCGGCCGTGGTAGCCGTCAACTTCTCCGACATCCAGTTCCAGCCGGAAACCATCGCCGCCTGGCTCGCCTTCTATGTCGAGGCCCAGAAATCATCGGCTTTGCGCCGACTGCTCAGGGTCTATGCGCGGCGGCTGCATTCGAACCTGATGAGCGGCCTGACCGGCATCCTGGCCAGGCATGAAGCCGACCGTGCGGCGGAAGCAACCGCAGCGCTGATCGACGGCCTCTATATCAGGCGCGCGCTGAAGGACGGCGTGCCGGACGCGGCGACCGCGATCGCGCTGGTCGAAGACTATCTGGAAATCAAACTCGGCGGGCGACAGACACAGTGACAGCCTCAGTGACATCAAGGCGACCCAATTTCCTGATCGTCATGGTCGATCAGCTCAACGGCACGCTGTTCCCCGACGGGCCGGCCGACTTCCTGCATGTGCCGCATCTGAAGGCGCTGGCCGCCCGCTCGGCTCGCTTTGCCAACAATTATACGGCCTCGCCGCTCTGCGCTCCCGGCCGCGCCTCGTTCATGAGCGGGCAATTGCCGTCGCGCACCGGGGTCTACGACAATGCGGCGGAGTTCGTCTCCTCGATCCCGACCTTCGCCCATCATCTGCGCGCCGCCGGCTACTACACCTGCCTGTCGGGCAAGATGCATTTCGTCGGGCCCGACCAGTTGCACGGTTTCGAGGAGCGGCTGACCACCGACATCTATCCGGCCGATTTCGGCTGGACGCCGGATTACCGCAAGCCCGGCGAGCGCATCGAATGGTGGTACCACAATCTCGGCTCGGTGACCGGCGCCGGTGTCGCCGAGACCACCAACCAGATGGAGTATGACGACGAGGTCGTGTTCCTGGCGACGCAGAAACTCTACCAGCTGTCGCGCGAGCAGGACGATGCGGAGCATCGGCCCTGGTGCCTTACCGTTTCGCTGTCGCACCCGCACGACCCCTACGTCGCGCGCAAGCAGTACTGGGATCTCTACGAACACAGCCAGGCGCTGGACCCGGAAACGGGCTTCATCGCGCGTGACGATCAGGACGCGCATTCGCAGCGTCTCTATCATGCCTCCGACTACCCCTCCTTCGACATTACCCGTGAGCAGGTGCGTCGTTCACGGCGCGGCTATTTCGCCAACATCTCCTATGTCGACGACAAGCTTGGCGAGCTTCTGGACGTTCTCAAGCGCACGCGCATGCTCGACGACACCACCATCCTGTTCTGCTCGGACCATGGCGACATGCTGGGCGAGCGCGGCCTGTGGTTCAAGATGAGCTTCTTCGAGGGCTCGGTGCGGGTGCCGCTGATGATCGCCGGCAATGGCGTGCCATCCGGGCTGATCGAGGCGCCGGTTTCCAACCTCGACGTGACGCCGACGCTCTGCGACCTCGCCGGCATCGACATCGGGGCGATCGCCCCATGGACCGACGGCCAGTCGCTGCTGCCGCTTGCCAAGGGCGGACAGCGCACCACGCCCGTGTTGATCGAATACGCAGCCGAAGGCTCCTACGCGCCGCTGGTGGCGATCCGCGACGGCAAATACAAATTCGTCCATTGCGAGCTCGACCCGCCGCAACTGTTCGATCTCGAAGCCGACCCGCTCGAGCGCGACAACCTTGCCGACGATCCGACGCACGCCGCCCTCGTGGCAGCTTTCACCAGAGCAGTCCGGGCGCGCTGGGACATGGTGGCCTTCGATGCCGCGGTGCGCGAGAGCCAGGCGCGCCGCTGGGTCGTCTACCCGGCGTTGCGCAACGGCGCCTATTACCCATGGGATTTCCAGCCGCTGCAAAAAGCATCGGAGCGCTACATGCGCAACCACATGAATCTCGACAATCTCGAAGAAAGCAAAAGGTATCCGCGAGGCGAATGATGACAACAACGTTCGTTCCCTCCCTCGATCATCTCAAGCAGGCCTACGCCGTCACCTCCAGGGCGACGCAGATCACGCCGTTGCTGGAATCCGCGGCGCTCGCCAAGGAGACCGGTGCTGCGCGCGTATTCATCAAGCCGGAATCGCTGCAATGGGCGGGCTCGTTCAAGGTGCGCGGCGCCTATTGGCGGCTGAAGCGGCTGTCGCCTGAAGAAGCCAGGAAAGGCGTCGTCGCCTACTCCTCCGGCAACTTCGCGCAAGGGCTGGCGGCTGCCGGCCAGGCGCTCGGCATTCCCGTCACCATCGTCATGCCGATCGATGCGCCGGCCGCCAAGCGGGATGCCACCGCTGGCTATGGCGCGCGGGTCGTGCTGACCGATCATGGCGAGCGCGCCCGTGAGGAAGTTGCTGCCGCCAAGGCGCGGGAGATTGCCGAGACCGAGGGGCTGGCCTTGCTGCATCCCTTCGACGATCCGGAGATCGTTGCTGGCCAGGCCGGCGCCGGGCTCGAAGCGCTCGAACAACTCGAGGCAAAGGACGCCAGTGCCGACCTCTTGTTCTGCTCGGTCGGTGGTGGCGGACTGATCGGCGGTGTGTCGCTCGCCTTCCACTATTTGTCGCCGGCGACCGAGATCATCGGCGTCGAGCCGGAAGGGTTCAACGGCATGGGAGCGTCATTGGATCATGGCGCCATCGAGACCATGCCGATCGCGCCGAAATCGATCTGCGACGGGCTGATGTCGCGACGGCCGGGCGATGCGCCGTTCGCGGCGGTCAAGACCGCCGGCGTACGCGGCATCACCGTCGACGACGCGTCGGTGCGGCGCGCAATGAAAATCGCCTTCGAGCGGATGAAGCTGGTGCTCGAACCATCGGGCGCCGCATCGCTGGCGGCGCTGCTCGGCGGCAAGGTGAATGTGGCGGGTAAAACCGTCCTGGTTGTGGCTACTGGCGGCAACGTTTCGCTCGCCGATTTCATGGCGCATATGAACCATGCTTGAAGCAGATTTCGTTATCATCGGCTCCGGCTCGGCCGGCTCGGCCATGGCCTACCGGCTGTCGGAAGACGGCAGGCATTCGGTCATCGTCATCGAGTTTGGCGGCACCGATATCGGACCGCTGATCCAGATGCCGTCGGCGCTGTCGATCCCGCTCAACATGAGCCTTTACGACTGGGGCTTTGCCAGCGAGCCGGAACCACATCTCGGCGGCCGCGTGCTGGCGACGCCGCGTGGCAAGGTGATCGGAGGCTCGTCCTCGATCAACGGCATGGTCTATGTCAGGGGCCACGCCCGCGACTTCGACCATTGGGCCGAAGAGGGCGCGACTGGCTGGAGCTTCGCCGACGTGCTGCCCTACTTCAAGCGGATGGAGGACAATGACGGCGGCGAGGACGGCTGGCGCGGCCACGGCGGCCCGCTGCACGTCCAGCGCGGCCCGCGCAAAAATCCGCTCTACGGCGCCTTTGTCGAGGCCGGCCGCCAGGCCGGGTTCGAACTGACCGACGACTACAATGGTTCGAAGCAGGAAGGCTTTGGGCCGATGGAGCAGACCATACGCGGCGGCCGCCGCTGGTCGGCGGCATCAGCCTATCTAAAGCCGGCTCTCAAACGGCAAAATGTCAGTGTGGTCAAAGGCTTCGCCCGCCGCGTGATCATCGAGAATCAGCGCGCCGTCGGCGTCGAGATCGAAGCTCACAAACAGATTCAGGTCGTTAAGGCACGACGTGAAGTGATCGTCGCCGCGTCGTCGATCAATTCGCCCAAGATCCTGATGCTGTCCGGCATCGGCCCGGCCGCGCATCTCGCTGAAAACGGCATCCAGGTCGTAGCCGACCGGCCCGGTGTCGGCCGCAATCTGCAGGATCATATGGAGCTCTACATCCAGCAGGAATCGACACGGCCTATCACGCTGAACTCGGTGCTGAATCCGTTCTCCAAGGCGCTGATCGGGGCGCAGTGGCTGTTCTTCAAGACCGGTCTCGGCGCCACCAACCATTTCGAGGCGGCCGCCTTCGTGCGCTCAGCTGCCGGCGTCGACTACCCCGACATCCAGTATCATTTCATCCCGGCGGCGGTGCGCTATGACGGCAAGGCGGCGGCGAAATCGCATGGCTTCCAGGCGCATGTCGGACCGATGCGCTCGAAGTCGCGCGGCTCGGTGACGCTGCGCTCACCCGACCCCAAAGCAACGCCGGTCATCCGCTTCAACTACATGTCGCATCCAGATGACTGGACGGAGTTCCGCCACTGCATCAGGCTGACCCGCGAGATCTTCGGCCAGAAGGCTTTCGACAGTTTTCGAGGCAAGGAAATCTCGCCGGGCTCGCACGTCCAGTCGGACGAGGATCTCGATGCCTTCATCCGGGATCATGCCGAGAGCGCCTACCACCCGTGCGGCACCTGCAAGATGGGCCGCGCCGACGACATCATGAGCGTCGTCGATCCGGAATGCCGCGTCATCGGCGTCGAAGGACTGCGCGTCGCGGACTCCTCGATCTTCCCGCGCGTCACCAACGGCAATCTCAACGCGCCGTCGATCATGACCGGCGAGAAGGCATCCGACCACATTCTCGGCCGCACGCCGCTGGCGCCGTCCAACCAGGAACCCTGGATCAATCCGCGCTGGCAGGTCGCGGATCGATAGGGCATTGTCCAGCGAAGATCATTGGAGACTTCATATGCGCGCCCAGCCAACGGCATCGCACTATGTCAACGGCCGCTACATCGAGGATGAAGGTGGTGCGCCGCTGCCGGTGATCTATCCGGCGACGGGCGAGATCATCGCCACCTTGTATTCGGCGACGCCGAATGTGCTGGAACTGGCGATCGAAGCCGCACGCGCGGCACAACCGGCCTGGGCGCGGATGAAGCCAGTGGAGCGCGGCCGCGTCCTGCGCCGCGCAGCCGACATTTTGCGCGCCCGCAACGCCGATCTCGCGCGCATCGAGACGCTCGATACCGGCAAGGCGATCCAGGAAACGCTGGTGGCGGATGCGCCGTCGGCGGCCGACTGCCTCGAATATTTCGGCGGCGCGGTTGCCGCCTTCAACGGCGAGGCCATCGATCTCGGCGGACCCTTTGCCTATACGCGCCGCGAGGCGCTTGGCGTATGCGTCGGCATCGGCGCCTGGAACTATCCGATCCAGATCGCCGGCTGGAAGTCGGCACCGGCGCTCGCCATGGGCAACGCCATGGTGTTCAAGCCGTCGGAAAACACGCCGCTGTCGGCGCTGGCGCTGGCCGAGATTTACAGCGAAGCCGGCCTGCCCGATGGGCTGTTCAACGTCGTCCAGGGCTATGGCGATGTCGGCGCCGGCCTTGTCGGCCACGATGTCGTTGCCAAAGTGTCGGTGACCGGCTCGGTGCCGACCGGCCGCAAGGTGCTGTCGCTTGCCGGTTCGAAGATGAAGCACGCGACGATGGAGCTCGGCGGCAAGTCACCGCTGATCGTCTTCGATGATGCCGATCTCGAAAACGCTATTGGCGGCGCCATGCTGGGCAATTTCTATTCCACGGGCCAGATCTGTTCCAACGGCACGCGCGTCTTCGTGCAGAGCGGCATCCATGACCGCTTCGTCGACCGGCTGGTCGAGCGGACGAAAAAGATCCGCATCGGCGACCCGCTCGATCCGGAGACGCAGATGGGGCCGCTGGTCAACAAGGCACAGCAGGAGAAGGTCGTCTCCTACATCAAGGCCGGCCAGCAGGATGGCGCGACGCTCGCCTGCGGCGGCAGTGTACCGTCACTACAGGGTTTTGATGGCGGCTTCTTCGTCGAGCCGACAGTGTTCACCGGCGTCACCGACACCATGCGCATTGCGCGTGAGGAGATTTTCGGGCCGGTGATGAGCGTGCTGAAGTTCGACGGCGAGGACGAGGTGATCGACCGCGCCAACGACACCGAATTCGGCCTCGCCGCCGGCGTCTTCACCCGCGACCTGCAGCGCGCGCATCGGGTGATCGCCGAGTTGCAGGCCGGCACATGCTGGATCAACGCCTACAATCTGACGCCGGTGGAGATTCCGTTTGGTGGCGTCAAGCAATCCGGCATCGGGCGCGAGAATTCGCTGGCGGCGCTGGCGCTCTATTCGCAGCTGAAAGCGGTGTATGTCGAGACCGGGGACGTGGCGAGCCCGTATTAGGGACCGAAGCGCCTCACCCCTTCTGCGCCGTTCCATCAAGATACTGCGTCAGCGCGCAGACCAGATGATAGAAAATACTGGCCGGCACGTCGCTCGCCAGCGAGCGGCCGCGTTCGTCGATGCGATCGATCCACAGGCCGAGCGGGGCCGGGTCGATGTGCCAGCGGAACAGGCGGCCGACACGCGCCTCGATCTCGGGTTTCAGGTCGGGACCGCCCGAGCCATCCAGTGCGATCGCCGCCTTGATCGCTTCGGCCTGCGGCCAGCTGCGCGACACAAGGTCGAGCGGCAGGCCCTGTCTTGAGACAGCGCCGTAAGCAAGGCCGGTGGCGCGGTTGAGGCCGTTGGCGATGGCCGAGGCATAGAGCTTGCGGGCAAAATTGCTCAACTCGCTCTGGCCGCTGCGGGCGGCGAAATCGGTGAGCAGCGAGGCCCATTCGAAATGGTGGCCGGGCTCGGTCCATGTGCCCTTCTCGCCGGCAGCCGGTTTCCAGCCAGCGTCGAAATATTCGCCCAGCGTCCAGCTCTCGGCGTCGAAGAAATGGCTGCGGAAGAGGTCGATGATGCGGGCGGCGCGTCGCAGATAGGTGCGGTCGCCTGTCGCCTCGTACCAGGCGAGGAAAGCCTCGAGCAAATGCATATGCGGGTTGGAGCGCCGTTCGCCCTCACCGTCCGATGTCTCGAGAAAGCCGGTCATGCGGCTGTCTTCGAGATGCGCGTCGAGGAAGGAGAACGTTTCTTCGCCGAGCCGCAGCGCATCCGGGTTGCCGCACATATGCGCGTGCGCCAGCGCCAGCAGCACGCAGGAGTGGTCGTAGGCGTCCTCGGTCGCATCGGCGACGGAGCCGTCGACATTGAGTGTGCGCACCCAACCGCCTCTGTCGGTGCGGCCCTTGCCAGACATGAAGGCGATGCCGTGGGCAATCAGGCGGTCCGCCGGCCCGTCCCAGCCGCGCGCCTTAGCGACGGCGAAGGCATAGACTTGCCTCGCCGTTGTGCGCATGCGCTTGGGCTTCAATAGAGGGTTGGCATCGAAGCCGAGCGCCTCGTGAAAACCGCCATGGCGCTCATCGACGCCTGCCGTCGACCACAGCGGCAAGGTCTCCTCGAACAGCCAGTGATGCACGCGCCGCCGCCAGGCCCCGCTTTCGATGACGCGGTCATGCGCCGGCGTGAACCTGGTTTCCAGCCGGCCCGATTTCTCCAGCTGCTCGACGATCTTCTTCACGTGCTGGCTGTGGCTGACCGGCGCGACGAAGGTGGCGTCGGCGGTCGAGACGATAGCGACATCCTTCATGCCGATCGCCGACAGGAGCCGGCCGTCGCTTCTGATGTAGGAATTCTCGCAATCGATGGCGACGACATCGCCGACCACGACATTGCCCTTGGCATCGGCAGGGCCGACATCGAGCAGCGACTGCCAGGAGCCGAGGTCGTTCCAGCGGAAGCCGGCCGGCACCATGGCGATGTCCTTGGCCCGCTCCATGATGGCGTAGTCGATCGAGTTCGACGGGACGGCGGCGTAGAGCTCCAGCGGCATATAGAGGCCGGACAGATCCGATGTCGCCGCCTTGTAGGCCGCTTCCGTGGCTTGCCAGATGTCCGGCTGGAACGCCGCGAACGCATCGCGCATGGCGCCGGCGCGAAACAGAAAGATGCCGGTGTTCCAGTAGAAAGTGCCGGCCTTGAGATAGCTCTGCGCGGTGGCAAGGTCAGGCTTTTCGACGAAGCGCGAGACGTCGAAGACGCCGCTCTTCTCGTCTGCAACCTCGATATAGCCGTAGCCGGTCTCGGGCTGCGTCGGCTTGATGCCGAACACCACGAGACGGCCGGCAAGCGCCGCCTGACAGCCGGCCTCGACGCTCTGCCAGAACTGCTTCGGTGTCGCTATCTCGTGGTCCGACGGCACCACCATCACCAGGCTGTCGCCGAATTCGGACAACGTGCGCAGCGCAGCCAGCGCCACGGCAGCAGCGGTGTTACGGCCGGTCGGCTCGAATAGCGGACCGCCGCCTGAGAGGTCGAGGCCGGCAAGGTCGGCATGGACACGCTCGGCATGGCGCTCGGCGGCAATCAGGAAGATCGGCGTTTCGCCTTCCGGCCGCGCCGTCAGCCGGCTCAGTGTCTTGGCCAGCATCGAGCCATCGCCGGAAAGATCGTGGAACTGCTTCGGATTGTCCTCGCGCGACAGCGGCCAGAGCCGCGAACCGACGCCACCGCTCATGACAAAACTGACAATGCGCTCGGTCATGAAATGTCCAAATCAAAAGGTCTGGTTGTAGGCGCCGACGTCCGGGCTGCGGCGCAGCACGGCGTCGACGGCCTCGAACATCTGGCGGCGGCGGTCGGACGATACCGGGCTTTCGACAACCACGACAAGCTCCGGCTTGTTCGATGACGCCCGCACCAGCCCCCAGGTGCCGTCCTCGGCGACGACGCGCACGCCGTTGACGGTGATGAGGTCCGATATCTTCTGGCCGGCAAAAGCCTCGCCGTCGCGCTGCATTGCCTGGAAGTCTGTCACCACGCGTTCGACCACGCCGTACTTTACATCGTCGGCGCAATGCGGCGACATGGTCGGCGTTCCGAAGGTCAGCGGCAGTGCGCGGTAGAGATCAGCCATCGAGCTTTTCGGATTGCGGTCGAGCATCTGGCAAATGGCTATTGCCGTGACGAGACCATCATCGTAGCCGCGACCGATGGGCGGGTTGAAGAAGAAATGGCCCGACTTTTCGAAGCCGGCGACGGCGCCGAGTTCGGCAACGCGGCGCTTGATGTAGGAATGGCCGGTCTTCCAGTAATCGGTGACCGCGCCATTGGCGCGCAGCACGCTGTCAGTGTTGAAGAGGCCCGTCGACTTGACGTCGACGACGAAGGTCGAGTTTGGATATTGGCTCGAAATATCCCGCGCCAGCATGACGCCGACCTTGTCGGCGAAGATCTCGTTGCCTTCATTGTCGACCACGCCGCAACGGTCGCCGTCACCGTCGAAGCCAAGCCCGACATCGGCGCCGGTCTCGAGCACCTTGTCCCGGATGGCATGCAGCATCTGCATGTCCTCCGGGTTCGGGTTGTAGCGCGGGAAAGTGTGGTCGAGCTCGACGTCGAGCGGGATCACCTCACAACCGATGCGCTCCAGCGCCTGCGGCGCGAAGGCACCGGCGGTGCCATTGCCGCAGGCGGCCACAACCTTGAGCTTGCGCGCGATGCGCTTGCCGCCGACCAGATCGTCGAGATAGGTCTCGCGGAACCCGGAGACGAATTCGTAGGAACCGCCACCGACAAGATCGAAATCGCCGGCCAGCACGATCTGTTTCAGCGCGCTCATTTCCTCTGGTCCGAAGGTCAGCGGCCGCGCCGCGCCCATCTTGACCCCGGTCCAGCCGTTTTCGTTGTGCGACGCCGTGACCATGGCGACGGACGATGTATCGAGGGCGAACTGGGCGAAATAGGCCATCGGCGACAGCGCCAGGCCGATGTCCTTTACCCTGGCGCCCGCAGCCATCAAGCCGGAGACCAGGGCCAGCTTGATGCCGAGCGAATAGGCGCGGAAATCGTGGCCGGTGACGATGTCTGGCCCGGCGCCAAGACGCCGAATCAGCGTGCCCAGCCCCATGCCGAGCGCCTGGACGCCGATCAGGTTCAGCTCCGGCGGCTGCGCGGAGCCGGGGTGACCGAACCACCAGCGCGCATCGTATTCGCGAAATCCCGACGCCTTGATCAGCGCGTCGGTTTCGAATTCGAAGCTGTTGGGCCGGGCGTCGCCTACGATTTTCAGGGGCAAGACAGCAGAGCTCCAGATGGCGAAAACACGATTTATCGAGGCTGCTGCCTAGCACGCAAGGCTTTAAGTCGGGTTTATCCCGGGCGGGAAATCCACGCTTTGCGGCAATGCCCGACGAAAGCGAACGAAATGCGACAGAAGCGCTGCCATTGCCGCTTGCAGGAACGAAGTACGGCGGCTATAAGCCCGCGGTCTGGTCACGGAGTGTAGCGCAGCCTGGTAGCGCACCTCGTTCGGGACGAGGGGGTCGCAGGTTCAAATCCTGCCACTCCGACCAGAAAAAACAATGGGTTAGGCAACCCGAACATTGCCTACCCCACAGATATCCCCACAGAAATGGAAAAGCATTTGTCCGCTCTTCGCGACGGGCAGATGCATACGCTTCGCGTAAACACCGTCAGCCGACCGTGCTTGCACGACTGCAATGGGGCCGAGACTTGCCCTTCCGGTTTCGGAACGAAGTTGTCGACAAGCAGCCCTTCAGCCCTTTGACGGCGTTCATCGCTGTTGATGCTACCTGTCGGCAGCGATGCGCGAAGCTAGTCCGTTGCTGGCACCACATTGCCGAGCCTCATCGGCCTGGCAACTGACCGATCATGTTGCAATCGACCGTGGGGCCGGAACGCTCGGTGTACGCGGCGTAGATTACCTGATCCATGTTCATGGCGATTTCACGAACCAGCTTTCGACGGACCGCGGTGGCGAACATCGCGGCGTCGGTGACGCCGATTGCAAATGCGTCCGGTCCGCCGATGACGCAGCGCTCGAAATAGGATTGCAGCCTGGAGGGGTCGTACCGCGCAAACCCGTCGGCCTCGCCAATGCGGGGCAGTGCGATAGGCAGCCCGTTGATCGTCACACCTTCCGCGAGAAGAAACTGCCGGATGGGGTCAATGAGTGCTCCGGCATTGTTCGGTCCGTCGCCGGATACGTCAATAACACGGCGCGGGCTGCGCAAGCCGCTCTTCGCGAACAGTCCATTCGCGGCCTGCAACGCGCCGGAAATCGACGTTCCCCGGCCTTCGGTCAACGACAGAGCAGCGAGCCTGTCCGCCAAAGTCAGAGCATCCTCGCGGCTTTCGACAATTGTCCACGGCACGATGACGGTTTGCTGATTTGGCCCCGCCCACTCCAGATAGAGCACTGCGATTCTTCCCAGTTCTCCCGCCTTGATTGCCATCGCGATATCCGCGTGGCGGAAAGCATCAACATAGCCGTCGCGCTGCACTTTTTGCTCAATTCTGCTCATCGACGGCGAGACGTCCACGGCAAGGATCAATTGCAAATCGACTTCGGCCAGGGCGCCCGCGGGACGGTCCGTCGAGTGAGCCTGTGGCGCTGTCGCGAAGAACAGGGTGAGCAGGAAGGCGCCCGTGAGCCGCAGCACTGGTCTTGCACCCATGCTTCCAGCAATCCGTACTAAGCAGTCCATAGCGAACCCCTCTCACCGACAATGGAATGTGGAATTGTCGGTCCGGGGCATTTGCCAAGTCACGAACGGCTTACGATCATTCGCCGAAATCCGAGCTCCCCGCACGGGCTGGATGATGATCAGTCTTCGCAGCGCGAAACCGTGCTAGTATGGGACTGCGGCTTCGTGCTTGAGGGGAACCGGCTTGAATAGCTCGCCGCCCACGACGTTCGTACTCAACGGCGTGACCGCCGACGTGAGCAGGGAGACCTTGCGCGATCAGTTCAACAGGACAATCGCAGTTCGCCACCAGACCTTCGCGGTACTTCGCCACCTTCTGGAGAACGCTGATCGCGTCATTACCAAGGACGAGCTGATGAAGGCGGTCTGGAACGGGCTAGCCGTCACCGATGACAGCCTGGTCCAATGCATTCACGAGATCCGTGCGGCGCTCAACGACAGTCGCCAGGCCGTCGTGCAGACAGTGCCGAGGCGCGGTTACAGGTTGGTCCTTCCCTCAAATGCCGGACCAAGAATGATTACAATTCTGGCGGCAGAATTGGCCGCCGAGGTCCGGCCGGCAGGCAAGGATGAGCGGAGCATTGCTGCACCTACCCCGGCCTACAGGCAGGTCCTTGATCGGCTGCTGATAAAACATGCCGGTCGTGTCTTTGCGAGCGTCGAAGAGACAGTCCTTGCGGAGTTTGCTGGCCCTGTCGAGGCGTTGCGGTGTGCGAACGAGATCCAGTATGAGGTCCATAGACGGAACTGCGAGGTTCCCGAGACAAAGCGGCTGCGCTTCCGCATCGGCGTTGACCTCGGTTACGTCGTCGCCGAGGGCGAGCACCTCAGGGGCGAGGCCGTCGAGGTCGCAGCTAGTCTTCAAACCTTGTCACGCCCCGGCGGGATTTGCATCACGGAAGCGGTCCGCTCCCAGGCTCAGGACCACCTCTCGCTGGAATTCATCGATCTCGGCGAGCACAAACTGAAGGATGTCGCCCGTGCCTTGCGCATCTACCGCGTATGTCTTGCGTCCGAGGAACCGGTCAGGTCGCCATTTCGCGGTCTCGATGCCTTCGAATTCGAAGATGCCGATCTATTCTTCGGCCGAGCGCGGGCGATTGCCGCCTGCACTGCCAGACTGGAGCAGCAGGCAGCAAGCGGCACGGCATTCCTGCTCATCTACGGAATGAGCGGTTGTGGCAAGTCTTCCCTCCTGCGCGCTGGCCTGCTGCCGTCATTGACGCGACCTGGAGCCGTGGCAGGCATATCCTTGTGGCGCCGCTGCCTGATCCGCCTCTCCGAAGGACCGGATGCATTCGCTGTGTTGGCTGCTGCGCTGCTTCACGGCGCCGCTGTGCCGGAGCTGTCCTCAGAAGCAACAGCCGCGGAGTTTGCTCGACTCTGCAGAAGCACGCCGGATCGAGCCCTGGCGATGGTCCGACAGGCACTTCGCAAGGCCGCCGGGCCGGCCCGCTCGCAGATCAGACTGCTTGTGGTCATCGATCAACTAGAGGAGCTGTTCACGACGGAGAAGCAGCCGGCGACGCGCGAGGCCCTTGTGCGGTTCATGGCGGTGCTGGCCGCGAGCGGACTGGTCTGGGTGATAGCGGCGATCCGTTCGGATTTCTTTCACCGCTGCGGTGAGGTCCAAGGTTTCTCGACGCTCAAGGACGGCCTCGCCAGCTACGAACTTCTGCCACCAACCGGCCCAGAGATCGCGCAGATGATCCGCGAACCTGCGGTCGTGGCCGGGCTCCGCTTCGAGGAGAGTGCCGAGTTGGGGCGGCTCGATGACGTGCTGCAGGCGGCAGCAACTGCCGATCCCGGATCATTGCCGCTTCTCGAGTTTGTCCTCGACGCGTTGTACCAAGCCAGCGGCGACCGACGCGTTCTCACCTTTGCGCATTATCGCGCGCTCGGTGGGCTCGAAGGCGCAATCGCGCGCCGCGCCGATGAAGTCGTGGACTTGCTCGCGCCGGAGATCCAGGAGGCCTTGCCCGCGGTGCTGCGCGCCCTCACCACGGCGAACCTGGGCGATGAAACGGTCACGGCACGTGCGGCCCTGTATACCGAAGTCGCGGGCACTCCCGCGCGATCGGCCCTCGTCAGGGCATTAATCGACGCCCGGCTCCTCGTCAGCGACGAGGACGCCGCAGGGCATGTCTTCGTTCGTCTTGCGCATGAGGCACTGTTGAGCCGTTGGCCGCGCGCCGGTGACATTGTGAATGCAAACCGCAACTTCCTCGCGACGCGCGAACGCCTGAGGGCTGACGCCCACCGATGGCACCTGGAAAGCAGGAATCGAGAGCTTCTCCTTCCGTCCGGCAAACGTCTGGCGGAGGGCGAAGAGTTGATGCTGTCAAGGCGGGAAGAGGTCGACGATGCCGTCCTTGAATACATCGAGGAGTCCTTGCGTGCCCATCGGCAGAAGGAGGAGAAGGACCGTCACGCAGAGCTGGCGCTGATCGAGGCCGCCGAAGAGGCAAAACGCGAGCGCCTGGAGCGCGAGGCCGAGCGCCGAAGCCTCGCCGCTGCCGCAGCAAACCGGCTTGCCCGACGGACACGGAACGCCGCTATCGTGGCAATAATGCTCGCTCTTATGGCGGGTGCAGGCGCACTGGTCGCGTTCAAAGCGCGGGAGGAAGCAAGAGGCCAACGCGATCAGGCGCTGCGCAATCAGTACCTTTCGCTCTCGTTCCTCTCGGAGCGGTCCGCCGCGGCAGGCAACACCGAGGCTGCGATCCGGTTGGCGCTTGAGGCGCTACCCTCGAAAGAGCAACCCGAGCGGCCCTATCTCTTTGAGGCGGAGGCAGCTCTCTACAAGGCGCTGCTGGCGCACCGGCAGATCAAAATCCTCCGCCCTGGCGCCGGTGTGTCGCATGCGGCATTCAATCCTACAGGTGATCGCATCGTCACCGCATCCTATGACAGAACTGCAGCAGTCTGGGACATCTCCAGCGGTGCCGAAACTGCAATTCTAAAAGGTCATGATGGGGCCGTGGAGAGGGCCGAATTCAGCCCCGACGGGAGCCGTATCCTGACGGCCGCGAGGGACGGCACGGCACGTCTCTGGGACGCCGTCTCGGGAGAGCAGCTCTACATCCTGCGGCCGGTAGGCCATTACCCGACGGCAATCTTCAGCTCGGATGGCACCCGGGTGTTGACGGCGGGAGAGAACAGCGATGCAACGCTCTGGGATGCTCGGACCGGAAAGAAAGTCCTAGGTGTAAGCAGCGACGCATATACGCGTGCTGCTTTCAGTTCAGACGGCCGCAGCTTCGCGACGGCAGGCAAGCATTTTGTTTCGATCTGGAATACCGCAGACGGCGCGCTGACACGGTCGATCCGAGTGACCTCCTGGCCCTACACCCTGGCGTTCAGCCCGGACGGAAGCCGGATGGTGGCCGGCCCGTGGGGTTGGCATTCACACCGCGACACTTCCAGCCTTTTCGATTTGTCGAAAGGAACCGAGATCGCAAAGTTGGCCGGCAGCAAGAGCGACACGCAATTGAACGGCGTGATTTTCAGCCACGGGGGTCAGCGGATCGCCACCATATCACTGGATGGCACTGCCCGGATTTGGGATGGATCGTTAGGAACGCCGGATGATGTGCTCGGCCAGGAGGTTTCAGGGTTGAAACCTGACATCGACACAGATGAACGCGATGTGGAGATGAACGGTGCTTTCACCCCGGACGACCGCTTCCTTGCGACCGCCTCGATCAATGGGCCGATCCGCGTCTGGGACGTTGAACACGCCTCGTTGGTCACGACCATCGCCGGTCATGAATCTTTGGTCGAGCATCTGGAATTCAGCCCGGTTGACAGCAACATTCTTCTCACTGCTTCACACGATGGCACCGCTCGGCTGTGGGATGTCGACGGCGCCCTGACGACGGCGCTCTCACATGAATATCGCCCGACTTTCGCGGCCTTCAGTCCCGACAACGTCCACCTGCTGACCGGCGGCGGCGACAGCGCAGCGCACCTGTGGGATGTCGTGAGCGGGCGCGAGATAATCCGCCTCGACACGCACGAGATCATTCAAAGCGCCTCGTTCAGCCCAGATGGGAGGCGCGTCGCCACGGCGTCTCTTGAGGGCGTGGTCCGAATTTTTGACGTGGCCACGGGACACGAGACCGCCCAGTTCCGATCAGATGCCGGACTGATCAAGATCCAGTTTGGTCGCGATGGCAAATCGCTTGTTTGCGCATGGATCAACGGCACCGCCCAACTGTGGGACGCGACGACCGGCGCCGAACTGGCTGTCATCCACACAAGCAGCAATCTGCCGCAAGCCATTCTTAGCCCTGACGGACGTCGGATCCTCTCGGCCAGGGAAGACAATGTGGGACACCTCCTGACGACGAGCGGAGCCGAACTACGTGCTCTTGTCGGGCATCAGGATCGCATCACGGCGGGGGCCTTCAACCCTGACGGTCAACTCGTCGCCACGGGCTCACTCGACCACACGGCCCGAATTTGGTCGACCACCGAGGGGACAAGCGTTAGAACGCTGGAGGGACATACCGGCGCGGTGACGGCAGTCGCCTTCAGTCCCGACAGCCAGTCGCTGCTGACTGCTTCACGCGATGGAACCGCCCGGATCTGGAGCGTCGCAGGTAGTCCGGAAAGGGTTCTCAGGGGCCACAGCGGCGCGCTGGACAGCGCCGAGTTCAGCCCCAATGGCTTGTATGTCGTGACCGCGTCGACCGAAGATCGAACGGTGCGGTTGTGGGCGGCGCAATCGGGGCGCCAGATTGCCGTCCTTGGGAGCCAGGACGAAGCAACCTTTCGACCGGGCTTTACACGCGCAGCTTTCAGTTCCGACGGCGCCCATGTCGCGATTGTTTCCGGCGAACAAAGAGTCAGCATCGTTCGCGTCTTCCAGACACCCAACGAGCTTATTGAATTCGCCCGGCGTACCGTCCCTCGCGAACTGACCCCTTGCGAGCGGCGAAGCTTCTTCCTTCCTGAAGTCCCTGCAAACGGCACCTGTCCGGGCTGAGGCGACAACGGCCAGACTTTGCCCCTTAGGCCGCCTGCTGGAACCGCCACCCGTCCGGCCCCAAACGTTATGGCCGAGTGAATCAATCTGGATCCGGACGGCGTGGCGCATAACCTTGGGATTTGGCTTGCCCGTCGGATTGGCGCTCGGGTCCGACCACGATCAGAGCGTTCACTTGTGATGTCTGCTTTTGGAAAGCGGCGGAGGCGACCTTGACGGCTGCAATGAAGCGCGATTCAGACCGGCAGCTTTTGGGCCGGAAGCGGAATGTCGGCTTCCAACCTCGGAATTCTGGAATCGGCCGTTCACCGCGACGCAGTCCGTTCAGGGGTAAGTGAGACCTTTTCTAGGACGAGCTGCCAGGGCGCCTGCTCTGCCTGCGTGGGGGCAACCCGATTGTAGACGTCCCGCGACATTGTGTTGATGAGGGAAGGATAACTCACACTATGCCAAGTTAGAGCGGCATGTGTGTGTACGGTTTTGCCCCCTGTCACGCCTTGAGACGGAGTGCCTCGACAAGAAGAGCGAAGGCTGCAGTGTGCTGGCGTCGGCTGGGATAATAGAGGTGATAGCCCGAGAAGGGTTGGCACCAGTCTTCTAGCACCCGGATCAGGCGTCCGTCTGCGATGAACGGAGCGACCTGGCTTTCAAACGTGTATGCTAACCCGAGCCCGTCGAGGGCCGCAGCCTCCAGCATTTCACCGTCATTGATGACGAGTGGGCCATTCATCCTGACTTCAATTTTCTCACCGCCTTTCTCGAACTCCCAGGCAAAGAGCCCGCCGCCGGTCTTCTGACGGTAACTGATGCCTCTGTGTTCCCCAAGTTCGCGCGGTGTCTTTGGAACCGTTCGGTTTGCAAAATACGACGGTGATCCGACTACCGCCATACGCAGGTCCGGGCCGATCCTTACTGCCACCATGTCCTTCTGGACCTGCTCGCCGATCCGGATACCGGCGTCGAATTTGCTTGCAACGATGTCAACGAGACCCTCGTCCAGGCTCAATTCCACTTCGATATCCGGATACTCCAGCAGAAGCTTGGTGAGGACAGGCCACAGTACTGATTTGGCAGCATACCGGAATGTCGTCAGGCGAATGAGGCCAGTAGGCTTGTCACGCAGGGCGGTGACGGCGGCGATCTCGCTTTCGATGTGATCGAAGGCCGGTCGCAGGCTTCGCAGCAAGCGCTCTCCAGCTACGGTCACGGATAGGCTGCGTGTGGTGCGTGAGATCAGCCGGACTCCCAGGCGCTGTTCCAGCGTCCTGACAGCGTAACTGAGCGCCGACTGCGATAGGCCAAGCTTTGCTGCGGCGCGTGTGAAGCTGCCTGCTTCCGCCACGGCGATGAAGACTGCCAGCTCGCTGAAATCTCCGCGCCTCATTTATCAACCCCATTTCTAACTTCATGCAGATTATAGCGGCTAATCGTATCGAGTCCCATGCCTTATTTCACCCTTAGAGACAACGAAACGCGTGTCGAAAGGGAAACGCCTGTGGACACCAAACGACAGATTTTCCAGCCGTTCCAATTTCCGAACGGGTTGAGCCTCGACAACAGGATTGTCATGGCGCCGATGACCACCTGGTCGGCCAACGACGACGGAACGGTCTCTGATGCGGAGATCACCTATTACCGCCGTCGGGCGACCGGCGTCGGGCTTGTGCTCACAGGCTGCACCCATGTGTTGCCCGACGGTATCGGCTTTACGGGCGAATTCGCCTCCTATGACGACTGTTTCATCCCAGGCCTCTCTCGGCTGGCGTCAGCGGCCAAAAGCGGCGGGGCCCTAGCCGTGCTGCAAATCTTCCACGCCGGGAACAAGGCCGTGCCGGCGCTTATTCCCGGCGGCGAGGTTGTCGGCGCCAGTGCGCTGGAAGTCCCGCCTGGCCCCTTCAATCCGGGCGGCGTGAAGACACGTGCACTGACGAATGACGAAATCCTCGCGATCATTGCCGCCTTTGGCGAGGCGACACGACGGGCCATTGAGGCAGGCTTCGATGGCATCGAACTGCATGGTGCTCACGGATTTCTGATCCAGAACTTCTTCTCGCCTCTCTACAATCAGCGTGGCGATGAATGGGGCGGCACCCTCGAAATCGGATGCGTTTCCCAATTGCCGTAGTGCGTGAAGTGAAGCGAGTGGTCGCGGCGCACGCGGACCGCCCCTTCCTCGTGGGGTACCGGGTGTCACCCGAGGAAGCCGAGGCAGGTGGCTTGCGTATCGCTGACACGTACGAGCTGATTGAATGTCTTATCGACGAAGGTGTGGACTACCTCCACGCATCACTGACGAGCGTTCTCGAGGCAAAGCCTATAGAGGCACCCGAGGGCGACACTATCTCTGACCTGATCACGCGCCGAGCCGGCGGGCGCGTTCCGGTCGTTGCCGCCGGCCAGGTCAGAACGCCCGGGCAGGCCGAACTCGCCCTGCACAGAGGCCTCACGCTCGTCGCAGTTGGGCAAGGGCTGGTGATGAACCCGGAGTGGGTCGAGCTGGCAAAGAGCGGTCGCGAGGATCTGATCGAGACCGAAATCCGGCCGTCGAGCGTTCCGGGCATCGATATTCCAGCGAAACTATGGGGTGTGATTCAGTCCGCCACCGGGTGGTTCAAGATCACCGCTGAGACAGACGTGCCAAAAGCCAACGCGGCATAAATTGAAAAGATACTGGCCAGGAAGGATACGGCTATGAGTAGAGTATGGATGATCACCGGCGCGGGGCGAGGCATGGGTCTCGACTTTGCCAAGGCGGTCTTGGCCATCGGCGACAAGGTCGTTGCGACGGGTCGCAACCGGGATCGGGTCGCCAAGGCGATCGGGCAGTCGGACAATCTTTTGGTCGTCACGTTGGACGTGACCCAGCCGGCCGACGCCGATGCCGCGGTGAAGGCAACCGTTGACCGCTTTGGTCGCCTCGACGTGCTCGTCAACAATGCGGCGGGCTTCTATGCGGGCTATTTCGAGGACCTGACTCCAGCCCATATCGAACTTCAGCTCGCGTCCACCCTGACCGGGGCCATGAATGTCACCCGTGCAGTCCTGCCGGTGATGCGCGCGCAGGGTTCTGGCAAGGTCATTGCAATCTCGTCGACGGCAGGCTTGGTCGGCTTCGAGTTCTGTTCTGCGTACGCCGCGGCCAAATTCGGCGTGGATGGCTGGATCGAGTCGCTGCAAGCCGAGGTGGCGCCGTTCGGCATTGAAACGATGATCGTGAACCCCGGGTTTTTCCGCACAGAGCTACTGACGGACGAATCCACTCAATATGCTCCGTCTTCCGTTAGCGACTACAGCGAACGTCGCGCCCAGCAGATCACGGGCTGGAAAGCCGCGAACGGTCAGCAAGTCGGCGACCCGGCCAAACTCGCGCAGGCGTTGATCACTCTGGTCGACAAGCCAGAGCTGCCCCGTCGGTTCATCGCCGGCGCCGATGCTCTTGGCATGGTCAGACAAAAACTCGCTCTGCTGCAGCAACAGGTCGATGCCCATGAGGAGCTATCCAGCTCACTGGCCTTCGACAGCTGAACGTCCCATCCGGCACTGCCGTTGTCGCAGGTCTATTCATGAGCGCCGTTGATAGGCTCATGCGAATTCTGGGGGCTAATCCGAATGTGGCGTCCGTGCTCTCCTGAGGGTTGACCCTTAGGGAGCCCGCCAACGACCGGCCTTCGGAATAGACGTCCCTTCTCTCGGACTGATGCCGCCAGGCTTCGTCGGTCCGCTCAGCTTCGCGAGAAGTCCCAATCCCGCCCGCCACTCGAGGAGACGACATGTCAGAGCCCCGACAGCTAGCCTTGGACATCAACAGCCGCCACCACCAGTTCAGTCTTGATGTACGCGCGACCCTGCTGGACGCACTACGCGAGCATGCCGACCTGCCCGGCACGAAAAAAGGCTGCGATCATGGACAGTGCGGCGCCTGCACTGTCCACGTCGACGGTGAGCGTGTTCTGAGCTGTCTCACCCTGGCGGCCCAGGTCGAGGGTCGTCAGATCACAACGATCGAGGGCCTGCAGACAGCCGACGGTGTGATGCACGCGGTTCAAACCGCCTTTATCGAGCACGACGCCTTCCAGTGCGGTTATTGCACCCCCGGCCAGATCATGTCGGCTGTTGCCTGTATTCGCGAAGGCCATGCAGGCACCGACGAGGACATCCGCGAATACATGAGCGGCAATATCTGCCGGTGCGGCGCTTACCCCCATATCGTCGCCGCGGTGCGCGATGCTGCTAGCCGCCTCAAGAAGGAGGCAGCTTTATGAGACTTTTCGAGTATCTCCGGGCCGAAGATGCCGCGATGGCGATTGCCGAGGCTGCCAAGCCAGAGACAAGATTTCTCGCCGGTGGCACCACGCTTCTTGACCTCATGAAGCTGAATGTCGAGCGCCCTGCCCGCGTGGTGGACATCACGCGCCTTTCCGGCCTCGACACGATCGAGGTATCCGCGGACGTCATTCGTATCGGTGCGCTCGCCAAGATGAGCAAGGTCGCCGACCACGCCGATATCAAGGAGGCTGCGCCGGCTCTTTCCGAAAGCCTATGGCGCGCTGCCTCGGCACAGCTGCGCAACATGGCATCGGTCGGTGGAAACCTGATGCAGCGAACCCGCTTCACGTACTTCCGCGACCCCGGCGCCTATTCGAACTGCAACAAGCGCAATCCCGGCTCCGGATGTGCAGCGCTTGAGGGTGTCAACCGCAATCACGCGGTGCTCGGCACGAGCGACGCCTGTATCGCCGTCTATCCCGGCGATTTTGCTGTTTCACTCGTGGCTTTCGATGCCACCGTCCTCGTTCATGGATCTGTGGAACGCCGCATCCCGATCGATGCATTTTACCTGCTTCCAGGACAGACACCTCATCTCGAGCACCAGTTGGCGCCCGGCGAGATGATCGTCGGGATCGAGATCCCGCGTTCGGCCACCTTGAAGCGCTCGCATTATCTCAAGGTCCGCGATCGCGCGTCTTATGAGTTCGCGGCAGCCAGTGCTGCCGTTGGTATCGAGATGGAAGCGGACGGCAAGACGATCCGCGATGTGCGCATTGCCGTTGGCGGCGTTGCCACCAAGCCATGGCGCCTTCGTGCGGTCGAGGATGCGCTAAAGGGAAAGACACTCGACGAGGCAACGCTTCGCACTGCTGCTGCAGCTGCCGTCGATGGCGCAAAGTCGAGCGGACACAATGCGTTCAAAATCGAGCTGGCACCGAAGGTCGTGGCACGCGCCCTGATGACGATAGGAGATATCGCATGACACACGGCAACGAGTTCGAACTCAACCGCCGCACAGTCGTGAAGCTCGGCGTCGGCATAGCCGCTGTCGTCGGCGCCGCTGTCGACCTCTCGCCAAAAGCCTTTGCGGCTGAGACCGCCCCTGCCAAGACGCCAGCTCTCGGTGCCCGACTTTCCCGCGCCGAGGGCCCGTTGAAAGTCACCGGGCAGGCCCCCTATGCGATCGAGCAGAAGCTGGAGAACCTGGCCTATGGCGTTACCGTCCAATCGACGCGGCCGGCAGGGCGTATCGTCAATATCGATACGTCGGCCGCCAGGGCTCTACCAGGCGTCTTGGATGTCTATACCGCGCAGAATTCCCTGAAGCTCAACAAGCCGACCGTTTACAGCAAGGGCGGCGGAGCCACCGAGGAATTTACCCCAATTCAGGACGATGTGGTCCGTTTCAACGGCATGCATATCGCGCTCGTGGTCGCTGAAACCTTTGAACAGGCAACGGAAGCGGCAAGCATTCTCAAGGTCGAATATGAGGAGGGCGACCCTATTCTCGACATCAACGATCCTAAGGCAAAAGCGCAGCTCATCGATCCCATGGGGGCTGCCTGGGGCGATGCGGCGACAGCCCTGGCCAATGCGGAGGTCAAGGTTGACGTCACTTACACGACGTCACGGGAATACAATGTGCCGATGGAGCCGCATGCGTGCATCGCTTCCTGGGAGAACGGGAAAATCACCGTCTGGGAGCCCAGCCAGTGGGTTGGCGGGGCACGAAGCGTGGTCTCGGAATGGCTCGGCATCGATATCGAGAATGTGCGGGTGATCTCGCCTTACGTCGGCGGTGGGTTCGGGTCCAAGATCGGGGCACATCCGCATGTAGGGCTGGCTTGCGCGGCCTCGCGGAGGCTTGGCAGGCCCATTAAGCTTTCTCTCACTCGACCGCAGACCTTCACCGGCCTTGGCGGTCGACCGGCAACTCGGCAGACCCTGTCTATAGGCGCCTCGAAGGACGGAAAGATAAGCTCGATCGTCCATGAGAGCTGGAACGAGACAGCGATCGACGAAGTCCATGTCGAGGCTTGCAACAATGTGACGAAAATCATGTATGCGACGCCGAACTTCTCGTCACGCCTCAACGTCGTGCCGGTCAACACGGTCCAGCCCGGCTGGAAGCGGGGCCCCGGCGAAAACCCCAGTGCCTATGCTCTGGAAAGTGCGATCGACGAGCTGGCGTACGCGCTCAACATGGATCCGATCACGCTGCGCCTTGCCAACTGGGCGGAGATCGATCCCAGCAACAGCATGCCGTGGACCACTCGACAGTTACGCGAAGCCTATGCCGCCGGCGCGGAAGCCATCGGCTGGTGGAACCGGAACCCGGCCCCTCGCTCGATGCGCGAAGGCCGCGAGTTGATCGGTTATGGAATGGCCGCCGGGTCATACCCCATGATCCGAACTGCGAGCGAAGCCAAGATCGTATTCCATGCCAGTGGACAGATCGAAGTCCTCAGCGCAGGCACCGACATGGGAACCGGGACCTATACCATTCTCGCCCAGACCGCGGCTGACGCCTTGGGTGTTCCTGTCGAGACCGTCGTGGTGCGGCTGGGCGATACCATCCTCCCCAGATCGGCGCTCGCTGGCGGCTCCCAGCAAGCCAACAACCTGACGGGAGCGGTGGACAAGGCGGCCAGGAATGCGCGCGATGCCTTGCTGGCGATTGCCGCATCCGATCCGAAGTCGCCTCTGGCAGCAGCGAAGGCGACTGACCTGACGTTCGAAAACGGCTCGGTGCTGCCGACCCGTCGACCGAACGGCGGCATCAGCATTGCGAACCTGTTGAAGGCAGTGGGCAAAGACAAACTGGAAATCGAGGGTAACACCTTTGCTCCAGGTGCCACCGAGGAGATGAAGAACGGGGCCGACCGCAGTTTCGCCCAGTTGAAGAACGCCGTGGAAGGAGGCGTCTCAGCTCATAGCTGGTGTGCGCATTTCGTGGAAGTTCGCGTCGATGAAGATTTTGGCACGATCCGTGTCAAGCGCATGTTCTCGGCATTCGACAGCGGCAGGATCTTCAATCCGAAGCTTGCCGAAAGCCAGTGGATCAGCGGTATGGTGATGGGTCTCGGGCAGACTCTCCTGGAGGAAGGTTACGTCGACCAGCGGGACGGACGCACCATCAACGCGAATTTTGCCGACTATGCCGTCCCGGTCAACGCCGATGTGCCCGACATCCAGGTGATTTCGGTTGGAATTCCGGACATGCAGGCAACTGCTCTGGGGGGCAAAGGCGTCGGCGAGATCGGTGTCGTAGGGGTCGCCCCTGCGATCGGGAATGCCGTCTTCCACGCGACCGGCAAACGCGTCCGAAGCCTTCCGATCACGCTGGAAAAGCTCGCTTGAGTTCGGTCGATGCGCCTCTGGTCAGGCTTGCCGCGCGAATAGGCGTGGCATCAAAAAGCGCGCTTCTAAAACCAATGCAAACTGGGCAGCTAATCCCTGGTCGTTGCCAGACGCTATTCGCAAAATGAATTCAAGCTGATGTGTGGGGGTTCTGGAGCCGTCATGACTTACAAGTACCGCTCTATCTGTCTCGCCTGTCTGTGCTTCCTCGCGTTGTTCATAGATGGCGCGCAGGCTCAGAACCGAGTTACTTTCCCAGCCGATTTCGATCAGATGGTTATGTACGGCGATTACCGGCGAGGCTCTGGTGGAGAGCAGGCCTATGCACTACAGGAAACGATCGACATCGCGCGGGCTGGCCAGCCGCAGCCGCCCGGCACCAGGCTGGTGCTCGAAATCTACAATGACAACACCCTGACAGACTACTTTGTGATGGAAAAGGGCGAAAGCTGGGGTCTCGACTTCAGCGAGGAGCAGCGCACCGGCGACTGGCACTTTCAACAATACGACCCGGACAGGCAGGTTCGCCGTACAGCCATTGCCGAGCGCTGCCAATCCTGCCACCAAGGTGCGGCAAGCAACGATTTCATGTTCACGATCGACAGGATGCGGGGCCATATGGTTGGCTCGGCAACGTGGCGGCAGATAGTGGGAGCGGCGATGTTCCTGTTGCTCGTTTCGAATAATTCTTCAACCGGCGCTGGTACGGGACCATCGTACGCGGACGGCGCGACGTCCGCTGGATCATTTCGACGACCATCACGCTGTCGCTGCTGATGACGATGATCGCCCTACTGGTGACCAGCGTCATGATATCCGAAGCGGTCTTTGGCTTCCTGCCGCTGAAGAGCGCCTTCACCGTCCGGCGCAAAGGCTCCGGAAAACGGCCTGACTGTCCAAATCCCAAGTTTCAAGAATTGTAAGACGCTCATGCAGTGCTCGCATTATGCAGCGTGGCCAAAGGCGATGTCTGGTTTCAGGAATGCACTAAGCTGATCTCTACGGCTGAGATTAGGCGCATTGCGGCCTGGCAGCCCGCGTCAAAAGCTGAATGCAGCTTCTGATTTCCGAAGACGATGGCAACTAGATCATGCAACTTAATGGCCGATCCAAGGGCCGAGGGTCCTGAGGACAACTGAACGAGCGTCTTGCCGTCATATCGCGACCAAGGCCCGCGGGGTCAGGCAAGACCGAATTCCATAGCTAACGACCCACAATGTGATAGGGTGGGTCATGTTTTTCGGCCGAGTATGAATTCGGTCGACGTTCCTGCCGAGTGATGGCTCGCTTCGCGAGCTTTCGGCCCTTGAGGGCCAATGTCATGGCATCCGTTTCAACAGTCCACCTGGAAGCGGCGAGCACTCTTGCAGTGGTCGTTTCATCGAACGAGCCGCTCTTGTTCCTGACTGATGATCTCCGGGTTATTGTTGTCAGCGCGTCGTTTTGCCGGACCTTTCAGATCGATCCCGCAGCAGTTGCCGGCAAATTGCTGTCGGAACTCGGCGCGGGCGAATGGGATATGCCGAAGCTGAATTCATTGCTCAAGGCGACCGCCTCGGGCAGCGCTAACATCGAGGCCTACGAGATCGACCTCAAGCGGCCGGGCCAGAAAATCCGGCAGTTGGTGGTGAACGCCCGCGTGCTTGAAGACGGCGACCATTCTCGTATCCGGCTCCTTGTGGCTGTCACCGACGTCACCGACGCTCGCGCCGATGCCCGGCAAAAAGACGATCTTATTCGAGACAAGGCAATCCTGATGCAGGAGGTGCAGCATCGGGTGGCAAATAGCCTGCAGATCATCGCCAGTGTGCTGATGCAGAGCGCCCGCAGGGTCCAGTCAGATGAGGCACGCGGCCATCTGACCGACGCCCACAACAGGGTGATGTCGATCGCAGCCGTGCAGCGGCACCTCGCCCAGTCCGGCGCTGAAAGTGTTTCGCTACGGACCTACTTCACCCAGCTTTGTCAAAGCCTTGGCGCCTCAATGATCTCCGACAGGGAGCGGCTCTCTATCGTTGTCACTGTCGACGATAGTGTTGTGAAATCGGACATTTCGATAAGTTTGGGCCTTATCGTGACCGAACTGGTGATCAACGCTCTGAAGCACGCATTTCCGGAGGAGCGGTCCGGCAGGATTTCGGTCGACTACCGTTCGGACGGACAGGACTGGACCCTTTCGGTTCGGGATGACGGAATTGGCATTCCAACCGGCGACGACGCCGCAAAGGCCGGGCTTGGCACTGGTATCATAGAGGCGCTTGCCAGGAACCTGCAAAGTGACATCAGCGTAGCCGACGGAAAGCCCGGAACCATTGTATCGATCGCTCACATTGCTGCTGTCAGCGACGACGTGCCGGCGGCAGCATAGCGGATGACCAGTCCAACATACCGAGGGGAACCGTTGCCCAAGGCGAACGTCGGTCCCGCGCAGGCCGCAGAAATCAACACAAACCGCAAGGCCGTCATTCTGATTGTCGAAGACAACGCCGTCATCAGAATGGGCGCGGCCGACCTCGTCGTTCATGCCGGTTACGAGGCGCTGGAAGCCACTAATGCCGACGACGCAATTCGGCTGCTGGAGGCGCGAACCGACATCGTTCTGGTGTTCACCGACGTCGGCATGCCCGGCACCATGGATGGTATCAAATTGGCTCACCACATCCGAAACCGATGGCCGCCGGTCAAATTGATCGTCGCTTCCGGCAGGTCGATCGTCGAACAGAGCCGCCTGCCTGAAGGAAGTCACTTTTTTCCCAAGCCCTATAATGACGGCACTATTGTCGAACAGATCCGCCGGATGCTGTCGCCGATTGAAACGCGTCCGAAGCTCTAGGCGCGGATCGTCTGACTCATTGTTTCAAGACTTAGGTCGGGCCTCACATCCAGTTGAATTTATGAGATGGAACTAAAACGGGGTCGAAACCGTAGTATGAGCTTGCCTAGACCGTGGCGTGGCAATTCCGAGGGGAGCGTCCAGATGAGTAATGGCGCGGTTCTGGTCGTGGAGGATGAGCAGCTCATCCTGCTCGACGTTGAGTCGGCCTCGGAAGAAGCTGGCTTCGAAGTCGTGGCGGCTCACAATGCGGCTCAGGCCATCGCGGCCTTCGACGCCGAGCCGGGCAAGTTCAAGGGCATCGTCACCGACATACGCTTGGGGACGGGCAAATCCGGCTGGGACGTTGCACGGCATCTGCGTCAGGCCAACCCGACAATACCCGTGATCTACATGAGTGGCGATAGCGCCATCCACTGGGGCGCCGAGGGTGTTCCGGAAAGCGTCATGATTGCCAAGCCTTTTTTCCTGCCTCAGATCATCACGGCCTTGTCGACCCTGCTGAATCAACAGCATTCCGACCACCCCTGACACGCCTGGCTGTGCTTGGGCACGTTGCGCTCTGATCGTTGCATGACACCCCTTGAGTACCGACCGTAAAGTCGGACGAAGCGCTCCTGCCGACAATGCTGCCCACTTGTCGGGATAGCTCCCTGGCAAGCGATCTACAGGTGGTCGCGTTAGATGGCTGCTTTTGGGCAACAGCAAAATTGGCCACTACGTCCGAGTTGCTGCGCAAAGCGGATATTCGCTTAAGCCCAACGTGCACCTCATCACCCGAACAATCGCATGTCACTCAGAGGTTTAGTCTCGACGGCACCTTTGTCACAATAGTCGATGCCAAACCCAGATGTTCCGCTGACGTGTCGCAGGTGGGTTGCGTCACGCATGCATAGCTTGGTGTGCATGGTAAGGCGGCCGACTCTATCGGGCGGTAGACATCTCGTACCGCAGTACCGGGAAGCCAAAGGCGCACTATGTTATGCAATGTAATTCTCTCAAACGCCTAGGGCAGCTATGTGCAACGATTACGAGCAGCATATCGCCTGGGCTGAATATTGCCGGATGACGCAATCGCTGGCGCTCGACATTCCCAGCCATCAGACCGAGCTGGATTTGCCGATGGCCTGCGACATTCCAATCAACGACCCTGCCCCGATCATGCGCGCCGCCGGCGATACGATCGAACTCACGCAGATGACCTTTGCCTTTCCGCAATCCGGCCCCAAAGGCGAACCTATCTTCAACTTCCGCTCCGAGGGTCGGAATTTTGGCAACAGTAAGCGCTGCCTCATCCCGGCATCGGCCTTCTTCGAATTCACCGGGAAGAAGTATCCAAGGCGAAGCATCGCTTCACGCTCAATAGTGCTTCGTTCATGGCAATCGCCGGGCTGTGGCGCGACGGGGAAGGCAATAAGCCACCCACACTCACAATGCTGACGAACGGGGCCGGACCAGACGTTGCGCCCATCCACAATCGGCAGATCGTGGTGCTGCGGAGGACTGGACGGCATGGATACACCTTACAAAACCCGAGACCGAGTTTTTGAAGGCGCTTCCAGCCGGTTCGCTGGCGGTCAGAACCGTACGAGAAGGAAGCGGATAAGGCTCGGCCCGATCCCGCAGTTGAGGTATCTATTGGCTAAACTGGAGAAGAAGACGAAAGCGCAAGCCCGCAAGAGCGTCCGGAAACGCAAGGTACCGACGCTTATGGCATTGACGCAAGCAGGTGCCAGGTTGCTTCATAAATTCCGGCATCGCCAAGCGAGTGCGAAGATGCCAGGACGAAGCACAACACCATCACCTGTACTCATTGCCGAGTGGCCATTGTCGCCTGCAGCGACACTCGGCTCGTCGGTACGCATGAAGGGGATCGAACGCGAATTGCGCGCGCGCCTGCCGTTGGCTGTGCGGAAACACGTCAAAGCTGAGACTGGTCAAATCGCATTGCGAATGGGCGAAGACGATGCAGACGAGTTCAAGGCTGCATCGACCAAGATCTCGATGGCGCTTGAGGGGATCGAAACACTGCCGGTGCTTCCCCGCGAGGTGGAGGATATCCTCGCGATCTCTTCGCGCGAGCGACACAAATGGCTGAAAGACGGTCGGCTGCAAAGCGTCGGCACACGCACGGTGAAGATGCGCGGGCGATCCAAGGCCGTCACCTTTCATGTCTTCGATGCAAAGCACATCGAGGACATCCTTGACCGAGATCTGCCAAGCGTTTGGCGGGAGGAGGATGCACACGAGGTTGCAGAGAACAGGCGACGCGGTGCCGGGAAAGCAGCGCTTACGCGGGCGGGCAAAAGCATGGGAACGAAGGTTCACGTTTCCAGGAAACCGAAAGATGACTCCCCCTCGCCTGAGTTGAAGGGCTGGGACGCGTTCGAAGACGAAGGACTGCTGCGCTAGCATGGCCTCGAACGGGGAGAATGATCGCGAGACGCTTGAACGGGCAGCGTTGGCATTGCGGAAGAGAGCGCGATAGTGCCGAAATATCATGTCGAGGAAATGGCTGGCGATGCCGTCACCGCTACCCACGTTGTCAACGCTAAAACGCCTTTTAGGGCAGCCCAGGACGCAACCGAACGAGGCATCACCTTGCGCACAAATGAAGTGGTTTGGATTCGTGTCATGGACGAAAAGCGCGGCCATATTTTCGAATACGCCTTCAGCCTGTGAAGGCGGTCACTCTTTGCAAGGAACTTTTGACGTGGCCAAAAGTTAACGTCGCTATTGACTTGGCGGGAGAGAGGACATGACGAAATATGTAGTCCACGAAATGTATCGGGATACGGTTAGTTCATGGCGCATTGTTGAGGCTTCCAGCCCCGAACGCGCGGCGCGGAAGGCGGAGCGCGAAATCGCCGAGCCCCACTGGATCCGCGTCATTGACGAGCGTGAAAATGAACACGAGTTTCCAGGCGGCCTTCGCCGTTAGACTGACGTCTATCAGACGGGCCGATCAGAACTCTTCTTCTTTCGTTCGAAAAGCGCAACTTTGGCAGGGTACCCAATCCGGCTGCAGGTGAAAGCGGAAATAACTTTAAGCCAAGAGCCCTTCTTGACGATCAGACAGCCGCAGTTTGGGCATTCAAATTCCAAATCTTCGTCTCGCATGTCATCTGAAATAGGCATTGCAACTCCCAATACGCAAACAGTGCCGATGCGGAGGCTTCGGTCCGCGGTCTCATTAACTTTTGATGAGCGGACAGGACTGCCCCCAAACTGGCCCGCTGCACTTCCTGGCTCGAGATTCTTTGTGTGCTCGAGGAACCGCACGACGACCGCAGCACGGCAGCGGGCCTCGATCGTCCACGGAGGGCGATCTGCAGTGGCCAAGAAAGCCGTTCAGCCCACCGCAAGAAACCAACTACAAGAGCGCGTCGGATGTTCCAACCAGATCCAAAAAAGCCCGCCGGCGCGAGCCAGCGGGCTTTTCCTTTGACGTGATTTTGGGCCTATTTGCCCATTTGCATTGCCATTTTGCAGAAATCTGCATGCGACTTCGCGACGGCTTCGTCGGCACACTCCTTCATTATTGCGGCCCGGTCGTCCGCACTCATGGCCGTCCACGCTGCCTTGACGTCCGCTTCCGACTTCATGGTCTTCATGCCGGCGTCAGTGAAGAAGGGAGACATTTTTGCCGGATCATCGAGCGCTGAAGTGCCGGTGGAACTTCCGGCGAAGGCGGCACCGGTCATAAGTGCGAGCGATGCGCCGAGGACGAGCATTTTCGAGTTCATGAAATTCCTCCTGATCGATTTTAGCTGCTTAAATGCAGCCGTGCTAATGCAATGTCGATTAGGAGAAAAGGTTTCCAACAGAACCTGAAATTGTAGCACTCGCTTCCGATATGCATCGAGCCTCCGCTTCGCGGCCGCGCAGGTGGCGACAAGCCGCCCTCGGATCGAAGCCAACGGGCTTTAAAACTGAATGGCCCGCGCGTTCGGTCAAGGCGGCGCGGGCCGACCATGATGGATTCATCTTGGTCACCGGCAAACGCTGAGGGAGCACGTGCCGGGTGAGTCACAACAGTCTTGGTGACGGGACGTTCCGGCCATGCAAAAAAAACGATTAGGTGAAGCGTACATTGGGTCAACTAGTCCTTACGGCCTATCGCAACCCTTCGAGGAACCAGAGCTTAGCGCGCATCCTTGGCGATTTCGTTTCGCCTTTGCCGATGCTGTTCAAAAAAGACGAGCTTGTCCGCGTAGCCGATCCGAACGTTCTCGGCACATCCTGCGCATTTGAAATTGGAGATCACTTTAAACCATGAGCCTTTATGGACGACTGGAACAAGGCAATAAGGGCATTCGAATTTAAGATACACGTCACGCAGTTCTTCTGAGATGGGCATCTGGGCTGGTCGCTCCTTTGGAGCCCTAACTCAGCTGACAAGGGTTTGTTGCTCCTCCAGGCCCAATGCGTGCACGAGTCAGACCTTTGCTGTTGCGGGCGCCCTGCGCCACCTGTGGCGTGACAGAGCGCAGCCTGCGATGCGGGCCCGCGACCAAGGCAGGATGCGCGCCCGGCCAAGTCTTGCCGACATTAAAGTGGCTTCGGTTTCGCCTGGCCATTCTGGAAGAATGTGTGGCAGCGCTTTCAACCGAACGAGAATTGCACCACTAGGCCTTTTCGGTCGACGGTGCCGGCGGTCGCGCACCATCGCACTTAGGCCTTCTGGTTAGCCACCCTATAGTCGGCCTCCCATGGCAACGCGTCAAAGTCGGGCTTGTGCTTCGCCGCACGATAGGTGTCCTGGGTGACATAACTACCTCTGGAACCCTCCATGATACAAGCAAATGGCGGATTTCCTGGACATCGGTAAAGGCCTAATCCGGTCGCGCTGTCGATCATTCGGGCTCCTTGGGCGAGTTTGAAAGCCCGCGCCTCTTAGGGAAGGGCGCGGGCCGATCGGAGGCCCGATCTTCGGCGAGCGATGGAGGGCACCACCCGCCGCAGGCCTCAACCATCAGCGGCGGCTAATGTTCCTTCAAGCCACGATCTCCCAGCGGAACCTAGCCGCGCTGAAGGCGTTTCAACTGCTGTACAACCAAGGAGGCAACGGCCATGGATTGGAACCGCGTTGAAGGTAACTGGAAGCAGGTCAAGGGCAAGGTCAAGGAACAGTGGGGCAAGCTGACTGACGACGATTTGGACCGCATTGCCGGCAAGCGCGATCAGCTCGAAGGAAAGATTCAGGAGAGATACGGCATTGAGAAGGACCGGGTCCGGAGAGACGTCGATGACTGGTATTCAATGCAAGGCTGGTAGATCGGAATCTCTATTTCAAGACCAGTAATTTCAAGGGGCGCCCGATGGGCGCCCTTTCTGTTAATTCATTCATCTCTCCAGATCACCCGCCGCTCCCATCGAATCTCAACCAGGCGCCGGTACCGGATCGTCACATGCTCCTGCCCCACTGGGTGGAACAGCTCCGCGCTCATTGATTCCTTGCGGCCGCATTTTTCGCAACGAACCTTTGCTCGCACCTGATCAATCGAAACGTTGCCGATCACCTCGCATAACTCTTTCGGCTTGTAGAACCGCTTGATGTTGCAATGCCCGCACCGGATGCGCGCTACCTGCCCGGCGTCGTGGGCATGCAACAAAGTCCAAGGGACGCCCTTCGGCCACTTTTCTGGTTGCTCCGGCATACCTGGAAATGGGGAGCATTTTCCCATCTCGTCAAGGCTGGGTTGACTCTTTTGTTCTTATTTTGTTCACTGTTGGCAGGATAGCCACATGAGGCGGATCGAGGCATCGAAGCGCTGGCTGACTTGCCACAACGAACGGGAGAAAGTTGTAATGATTGAGGTGCTTTACACCGCCGAAGGCCGGCAAGAAGAGTTGTCTGTCAACATTATGCGCGACCGTCCAGAAATCGAGAAGGCAGCCAAGAAGGCGTGCAAAATCTTGAACAAACTCACGCCGGACGGCGCCATTTTTGCGACCGGCTGGATTATGACCGATCTGATCGTCAGCCTCATGCCCAATGAGGAAGAGGCAAAGGAATTGTTCCGGATCGTGCAAGGCCAGATCGAGCGCGAATTCAAGACAGCATATGCCGACCTGGCGCGCGGGCCTGTGAATTAGCGCGAGGCTGTTAAATTAGGGGGCAACGCCATGTGCGGTCGCTACACCCGATATCTGTCATGGTCGGAAATCCGCCGCCTTTACCGGCTGACGGCGCCGGCTGAGGTCGGCCGCAATGACGCTCCACGCTACAATATAGCGCCGACCGACGAGGTGCCGTTCATCACCGCTGGCGACGACGGCAACCACAAGCTTCGGACCGGCCGCTGGTGGCTGGTGCCCTTCTGGGCCAAGGAAATGCCCAAGGCCGCGATGTTCAACGCCAGGATTGAAGGCGTCGACACCACACCAGCCTTCCGCGACGCCTTCAAGTCAAAGCGTTGTCTCATCCCCGCCGACGGGTACTACGAGTGGACAATATCACCAGCTGACAAGAAGCGAGACCCTTGGCACATTTTCCAGCCCGGCCACGCGCCATTCTCATTCGCCGGGCTGTGGGCCTACAACTCGCACCTCGACGTCACCAGCTGTACGATCATCACGCAGCCGTCTGCCGCGCCTGTCAGCCAGATTCACGACCGCCAGCCGCTCATCCTCGATCCAGCCTATTACGACGCCTGGCTCGACCCCAGCACGCCAGGTGGTGACTTGAAGGACATCTTGCGTCACGACATTGATGGAAGCCTGCAGTTCTATCGGGTCGGCCGAGAGGTCAATGCGGCAGCTGTCAACAAACAGCCCAACGACTACGCCGGGCTTATCGAACCGATCAAACCGCTATGAGCGACGTTGGCTCTAACCGTTTTCGCAGCCTACGCCGTCACGGTCGAGGTCATAAATATCCGAGCCAACGATCGTGACTGGCCCGCACATATGCACGAGCATTGCCCTTTCCAGAGGAGGAATCAACATCGCTGGCTATCGGCACACGGGCCCGGTGTAGTTTGCCCGCCTTGACGATGCCCGTCGAATGGTTGCGGATCATTCACGTATGATGGGCGGCAATCAGTCATGGGGAGGCAGCGAATATGCGAACAATCGATATTTTTGCGGCCGGCGCTCTGTGCATCGTGCCTTCCAGCCTGCTGGCGGCCGACGGAGTTTCCGTCGAGCGCGGTTTGTATATTTCGATCATAGGCGGCTGCCATTTCTGCCACACGGAAGGATACCGTGAAGCCGATGGGAAAATCGACCCGGAGAAAGCATTGAAAGGCTCTTCCGTTGGCTGGCAGGGTCCATGGGGCACAACCTATGCAGCAAACCTCAGGGACTTGGCGATGGGCTTTAACGAGGACAAATGGGTCGACCACCTCAAGAACAAGGTCAATTTGCCGCCAATGCCCTGGTACCAAGTCCAAGCCATGAGCGACAGCGACTTGCGTTCGGTGTATCTTTACATCAAATCACTCGGACCACCCGGCGAGTTGGCCCCGTTTTACCGGGAGCCCGGCAAGGAGCCGAGGACACCTTATGTCACACTAGTGCCACCTCAGACTCCGAAGAGGAAGTAACGACCATCGCCCATTCGGCTTCGGCGTTGTCCTCCTCGATCTGCACCTTAACGCCGTCCTGGGCCATCGTAGCAGCTATGGGCGACCACCCCGTCTATATTCGCCGGGGTCGATAAATTCCCCTGCCCACAAGTTGCGTTTGGCACTGCGGGCTTCGCGCTCTTCGGCAAGGTATCGAGGCGCTTGTTTGTCGGCGACCGCCAATCCGTGCTTTACCAGGTCGCGCGCGAGATCGATGCTCCCAACGAAGCAGACGCCGACATCGTCGTCATTGCGGTCCTTGCCTTCGATGGTGCAGGATACATCCCCAGAGGCAATGAGATGGCGAATGTGGTCACGCGCATACCTGCCGCAGGGCCA
>NZ_JBWLUY010000016.1:0-128773 GCF_057784295.1 Mesorhizobium sp. CNPSo 4688 | reverse complement strand
GTAGGGCAGTAGGGCAGTAGGGCAGTAGGGCAGTAGGGCAGTAGGGCAGTAGGGCAGTAGGGCAGTAGGGCAGTAGGGCAGTAGGGCAGTAGGGCAGTAGGGCAGTAGGGCAGTAGGGCAGTAGGGCAGTAGGGTGGGGCTATTCCGGAGACAATTTGCGGATCAGAAGTCGCAAGAGCGTTCCGACGCTCTCGCTGGTGGTCATCAAAGCGTTGACAGCTTCGTGCGAGGCGATCCCGACACGTTGCGCAATCAAAAGATGCGTCTCCAATTCCTTGAGGGAGCCTTGGGCAATTCTGAGAAATTGCTGATAGGAAGCCCGGCTCTCTCGACCGTAGCCCTCGGCAATGTTGGCGGGAACGGAGGTCGCCGCACGGCGTATCTGAGCTGTCAGCCCGTAGCGCTCATCCTTTGGCCAGACTCTGGTTGTTTCGTAGATTGAAACCGCCAAATCCATAGCCTGCTGCCAGACAATCAAATCCCGGTACGATTCAATCTTGGCTGCCATCCCCGCCCTACTGCCCTACTGCCTTACTCCCCTATTCCCCTAAACATTCAGCAACAAATACTCCCGCTCCCACGGGCTGATCACTTCCATGAAGGTCTCGAACTCCGCCCGCTTGATCGCCGCATAGGTTGCGGCGAAGGACTTGCCCAAAAGGGCGCAGAGTTCCTCGTCGCCTTCGAACAGGTCGACGGCCTCGAGCAGGCCGCGTGGCAGGTCGATCTCGTCTGCGTTGGCGGTGGTGAGCACCGGTGGCTCGGCCTTGACCTTGTTGGTCATGCCGATCAGCCCGCAGGCGAGCGACGCCGCCAGCGCCAGATAGGGATTGGCGTCGGAAGACGGGATGCGGTTTTCGACACGTCGCGCCGCCGGGTCCGAGCGCGGCACCCGGAACGCCGTGGTGCGGTTGTCATAACCCCATTTGTTGTTGACCGGCGCCGAGGCCGACTGCGTCAGCCGGCGGTAGGAATTGACGTAGGGCGCAAACATCACCAGCGCGTTCGGCACGTGCTTCTGCATGCCGCCGATGAAGTGGAAGAAGTCGTCGGTTTCCGACCCATCCTGCGCCGAAAAGATGTTCTGTCCGGTCTTCTTGTCGATGATCGACTGGTGGATGTGCATGGCCGAGCCAGGCTGGCCCTGGATGGGCTTCGCCATGAAAGTGGCATAGATTTCGTGCTTGAGCGCCGCCTCGCGGATGGTGCGCTTGAACATGAACACCTGGTCTGCAAGCTCGATCGGGTCGCCGTGGCGCAGATTGATCTCGAGCTGGCCGGCGCCCTCCTCGTGGATCAGTGTGTCGATCTCCAGGCCCTGGCTTTCGGAGAAATGGTAGATGTCGTCGATCAGCTCGTCGAACTCGTTGACGCCGGCGATCGAATAGCCGGCGCCGCCGCCGATGGCCCGTCCCGAACGCCCGACCGGCGGCGTCAGCGGATAGTCCGGATCGGGGTTCTTGCGCACCAGGTAGAATTCGATCTCGGGCGCCACCACCGGCTTCAGCCCGCGCTTATCATAGGCAGCCAGCACGCGCTTCAGCACGTTGCGCGGCGTGAACTCGACCGAGCGGCCGTCCTGGTGGACGAGGTCGCAGATGACAGCTGCCGTCGGGTCTTCTTCCCACGGCACCACGGTCAGGGTCGACAGATCCGGCATCAGCTTCAGATCGCCATCGTCTTCCGGATAGTGGAAACCGTTACCATCCTCCGGATAGCCGCCCGAAATCGTCGTCATGAACACTGCCGAAGGCAGCGCCAGCGAGGTGTTGGAGGTGAATTTCTTCGACGGCATCATCTTGCCGCGGGCGACGCCGGCCTGGTCGGGTGTAATGCATTCTATGTCTTCGATGCCGCGCCATTCCAGCCAGGCACTGACTTCCTTCCAGTTCTTCACGCCGCGTTGGTTTTTCACGAAGGCAGGCGTGCGGACGCGTCCTCCGCGGCTCGACGGACGGACTTCCTTTTTTGCAGGCGGCATCATTCACCAGATTGGGTTGCGGATTTTGGAGTATAGCCGGGGCGGGTGATGGAAGGGAAGGGGAGGCAGTTCCGTTCGCCTTCCTGGTTGAAAATCGCTCCGCGCAGATTAGGGTCAGCCTCCCGCAGATCGAGCAGCAGAAGACACCCGCATGCCAGGCAAATTGACCACCATCGGCTTCGATGCCGACGACACGCTATGGCAGAACGAACAGTTCTTCCGCCTGACCGAGAAGCGCTTTGCGGCATTGCTCGCCGATCATGGCGAGGTCGAGCACATCTCGGCGCGGCTGCTCGAAGCCGAAAAGCGCAACCTTGCCGTTTACGGCTTCGGTATCAAGGGGTTCACCCTCTCAATGATCGAGACGGCGATCGAGGTGACCGAGGGCCGTGTGCCGGCCGCGACCATCGCCGAAATCCTTGCCGCCGGCCGCGACATGCTCGGCCACCCTGTCGAGGCGCTGCCGCATGCGCGCGAGACCGTGGAAAGGCTCGCCGGCGCCTATCATCTGGTGCTGATCACCAAAGGCGATCTGTTCGACCAGGAGCGCAAGCTGGCGGCCTCCGGCCTTGGCGACCTGTTCGACGCCGTCGAGATCGTCAGCGACAAGAGCGCCGCCACCTATGCCCGGATATTCAGTCGCCATGGCGGTAGCCCGCAGAACAGCATGATGGTCGGCAATTCGCTGAAGTCCGACGTTGTGCCGGCCATCGAGGCCGGCAGCTGGGGCGTTCACGTGCCGCACGAATTGACCTGGGTGCTGGAGCACGTCGAGCCGCCGGTCGAAGCTCCCCGCTTCCGCTCGATTGCCGATCTTGGTGAACTGCCGGCTTTGATCGAAAGCATCGACAGGAAAGGTTGACCGCCTTACCTCGTTTCAGACAGTGAGGCGCGGCGTGCGATCAGCCGCGCCCGAGACCGATCAGCCGGTCGATCACCGGCTGCAGCCTTTCGGTGGTGATCGGCTTGGTCACCACCACATCGACCACGCTGGACAGGCCGAGGCTTTCGGGCGTGCCGGTCTTGGTTGAAAGCAGGATCACCGAGGGAAGCGACCGGCCCGACGCTCGCCGCAAGGCATCGATGGCCGACATCAGCGCGTCGCAATCCTTGTTGTCGGCGCCGCCATCGAGAACGACGGCGCCCGGAATGAGAGTGCGCAGTGTCTTGGTCGCCATTTCGAGTGACTCGGAGATCGGCTTTAGCCCGGACTTCTCGACGATCTTCGACACCACCACCCGGTTGATCGGCGATTTTCCGACGACCAGCACGTGGGAGAAATCCGTTGATATCTTGGAGTTCGCATCCCTGCTTGTCGACTTCAGATGTTTGGCGGTGTCGGTCTCGCGATTCACAGGGCACATGGGCGGTGCGGGCACTCGGCGCTGCTTCAATGCAGGGTTGAAATACGAGAGCCAATTGGCGCGAGATCGCGCGCCATGTCAAGCTGAAATGGCGCAGCCGGGAAATATAGCCAGAAATATTAAACCGGGGAACCAAGGTCTGTTTTCAAACTGTAGTTAAGTTCGTGCTCAAAAGCGAAAGTCACCCGCGCTGAAAACACGCGGGTGACGTTGAAATCAGCCAGTGCATGACCGTGTCAGAAGATTCCGCAAGCACAAAGCTTCCGTAAGGGAAGATCATCCGTGACTCTGCTGCGTGACGATCACCGGGATCAGCAGGTCACCCCAATTGCCGTCGCCGCCATGGTGCCGGGCCGAGCGCACCAGTTCCACCGAGACGCCCGCCTCGACTGCCTTCATCACCGATTGATTGAGCCTGTGCAGGTCGTTGGCCAGCATGCGGATGGTCGCCTGCTGGTCGACGCTCATGGTGGTGGACTGCTCTTCTGCACGTTCCTTGACGCGGCTTATCGATGCCATTTTTCTTCTCCTGTGTCCCTTGCCCTACTGGGCGTTTCCTCTGGTTGTTTGCTGTTATTCCGCTGCCGGCTTGAACTGGGCATGCTCGGTCGATTCATGCATGGCGGTGGTCGATGACTGGCCGCCGCTGATCGCCATCGACACCGCATCGAAATAGCCGGTGCCGACCTCGCGCTGGTGCTTGGTCGCGGTGTAGCCATGGACTTCGGCCGCGAACTCGGCTTCCTGCAGCTCGGAATAGGCCGCCATCTGCCTCGCTTTGTAGCCGCGGGCCAGTTCGAACATGCCGAAATTGAGCTGGTGGAAACCGGCCAGCGTGATGAACTGGAACTTGTAGCCCATGGCGCCTAGCTCGCGCTGGAACTTGGCGATCGTCGCGTCGTCGAGATTCTTCTTCCAGTTGAACGACGGCGAGCAATTATAGGCGAGCAGCTTGCCAGGGTGATGCCTGCGCACGCCCTCGGCGAACTTCTTGGCCTGCGCCAGATCGGGCTTCGAGGTCTCGCACCAGATCAGGTCGGCATGCGGCGCATAGGCAATGGCGCGCGCGATGCACGGTTCGATGCCGTTCCGGACCTGGTAGAAGCCTTCCACCGTGCGGCCGGCATCGTAGTCGACGAAGGGCTGGTCGCGCTCGTCAATGTCCGAGGTCAACAGTTTTGCCGCTTCCGCGTCGGTGCGCGCCACGACCAGCGTCGGGGTGCCCATCACGTCGGCCGCCAGGCGCGCCGCATTGAGGTTGCGGATATGCGCTGCGGTCGGGATCAGCACCTTGCCACCGAGATGGCCGCACTTCTTTTCCGAGGCCAGCTGATCCTCATAGTGGACGCCGGCAGCGCCCGCCTCGATGAACGCTTTCATGATCTCGAAGGCGTTGAGCGGGCCGCCGAACCCGGCCTCCGCATCGGCGACGATCGGCGCGAACCAAGTATCGACCGACAGGCCGTTGCCTTCCGAGGTCTCGATCTGGTCGGCGCGCTGCAGCGTGCGGTTGATGCGCTTGACCAGTTCCGGCGCCGCATTGGCGGGGTAAAGCGACTGGTCCGGATACATGGCCGATGCGGTGTTGGCGTCGGCGGCGACCTGCCAGCCTGAGAGATAGATTGCTTTCAGCCCGGCGCGCACCTGCTGCATCGCCTGGTTGCCCGACATGGCGCCGAGCGCGTTGACGAAGTCTTCCTCGTGGATGAGCTTCCACAGCCGGTTGGCGCCCATTTCGGCAAGGCTCTGGCGGATCTGGACCGAGCCGCGCAGCCGCTTCACATCGTCCGGCGAGTAAGGCCGTTCGATGCCGTCGAAGCGACCTTCGGGCGCGGATGGGACAAGGTTGTAAAAATCAGTCATTTTTCACTCCAGATCAATCGATGCCAGTGTCTTCAACGCCGCGTCATCGGAGATTGTGCGCCGTAGGTGTGTGACATCATTTACATTGCGGCGCGAAGAGAGCCTACGAAAACCGCCATATCTCGCAGAAAATAAGAGAAAATCTGTATTGTGTTTGACGGGCGAGCGCTGTAAATTTGTCACGATTGTAAAAACCGAGGCGCCCTCATGGCGCACAAGCCGTGTAAATTCCTGTCAAGGACAGCCGATGGCCGACCAGAAGATCTTCGCCGGGCCGCGCATCCGCCGCATCCGCATCGCCAAGGGCCTGACCCAGACGGCGATGGCCGAAGGCCTCGGCATCTCGCCCTCCTATCTCAATCTGATAGAGCGCAACCAGCGGCCGCTGACGGTGCAGCTGATCCTGAAACTGGCCTCGGTCTACAAGGTCGACCCGCATGAGCTGCAGGGCGAGGCGAGGGGGTCGATCTCGGCGTTGAAGGAGGTGTTCGGCGATCCGCTGCTTGCCGGCGAATTGCCGGGCGACCAGGAGCTGATCGAGCTCGCCGAGGCTGCGCCCAACGCGTCGGCCGCGATGATAAAGCTGTTTCGCGCCTATCGCGAGCAGGCCGAGCGGCTGTCCGACCTCAACGAGCTGCTGGCGCGGGAGGGCAGGGCAACAGCACTTTCCGGCGCCAGGCTGCCGATCGACGAGGTGCACGAGATTTTCGAACGCCGGCCTAACCATTTTGCAGCACTCGAGGAAGAGGCCGAGGCCTTCACCTCGGTGCTCGACCCGGGCGATGATCTGTTCGGCGCGCTGAAAGCCTGGCTGAAACGCGAATACGGCATCGTCGTCAAGGTGTTGCCGGTCGCCACCATGCCGAACTGGCGCCGCCGCTATGACCGCCATTCGCAGCGCCTGTTCCTGTCCGAACGGTTGTCGCCTTTCGACCAGTTGCGCGAGGTCGCCATGGAGGCCTGCCTGATCCGCATGACCGTCGCAGTCGCCGGCGAAATTCAGGCGCTGAAGCTCGGCACCGATGAAGCCCGCCGGCTCGCCCGCTTCGAACTCGGCCGCTACGCCGCCCATGCCTTGATGATGCCTTACCAGGGCTTTCATACCGCCGCCGTTCGGGCCAGCTATGACATCGATGTGCTGCGCTCGCGCTTCGGCGTTTCCTTCGAGCAGGCGGCCAACCGTCTGACCACGCTGCAGCGTCCGGGTGCCTCCGGCGTGCCGTTCTTCATGCTCGAGGTCGACAATGCGGGAAACCGCTTCCGCAAGGCGGGCGGCCAGGGCTTTCCGCAGAGCCGCTTTGGCGGCGGCTGTCCGAAACTGCCTGTCCATGCCGCCTTTGCAACGCCTGGCCAAATACTGGTGGAGGCGGTGGAAATGCCTGACGGCGCCGAGTTCCTCTGCATCGCCCGCACGCTCGAGGGACCGCAAGGCTCGTTCTCGGAGCGACCGCGCCGTACCGCGCTGCTGTTGGGCTGCGACATCGGCTTTCGCGACGAGATCGTCTATGGCGCGGGGCTGCCGGCATCGGCAAAGACCGGACAGGGCGCCGCCACGGCGATCGGCCCGGCTTGCCGGCTGTGCGAACGCATAGGCTGTCTTGCCCGCGCCGAGCCGCCGGTAACCCGGCCGCTCGGCCTCGACGAGATGGTGACGGGCTTGAGCGCCTTCGACTTTCAGTGATGCTTGTCGAGGTTTGTCGGCCTCGGAGAGGCGCCTGCACATTAGCGACGAGAAATATAGATCTGTCCCAGCCGAGGCGATCGAAATATTGATTAAGCATCGGCGCTGCGGTATCGAAAGGTGAGGGCAGCCAAGGGGGATGGCTTATGGACAGGAAAGCTTTGTGGCTTGGCGTGGCGCTTGCCTTTTCGGCAGGGCCTGCTCTGGCGGAAAAGTCCTCTGAATTCTTCAAGGGCTATCAACAGTATAGCGACGACGGCAAGGCATTCCTGGACAAGATCGATCCGAAGACCGGCGCGGTCGACCTTCCGGAAGGCATCCATCTCGATCTCAAGGACAAGTTCTATTTCCTGGACAAGAAGGATGCGACATCCGTTCTGACCGAGGCCTGGGGCAACCCGCCTGATACCGCCTCTGAAGCGATCGGCATGATTTTCCCGGCCAAGTATGAGCCGATCGCCGGCAACGGTTGGGGCATCGAGCTGCGCTATGAAAAGATTGGACATGTCGATGACGGAGACGCCGCCGCCATCGACTACGCCGAATTGCTGAGCAGCATGCAGGCGGATACTTTGTCGGCCAACGATCAGCGGGTGAAGGACGGCTATCAGCCGATCAAGCTGATCGGCTGGGCTTCGCCCCCTGTCTATGATTTCGTCCACAAGCGGCTGCACTGGGCAAAGGAGCTGCAGTTCGGCGACGATACCGTCCACACGCTCAATTACGATGTCCGTTTCCTCGGCCGGGAAGGCGTCTTCGTGATGAGCTACATCGCCACGGTGGAACAATTGCCGGAGATCAAGCAGAGCCTGGATGAAGTGCTCGGCGTTGCGGACTTCAACACCGGCAAGAAATACACCGACTTCCTGCCCGGCACCGACACCGTGGCTGCGGTCGGCATTGGCGGCCTCATCGCCGGCAAACTGGCGGCCAAGGCAGGGCTCATTGCGGTCGCGCTGATCGCGCTGAAGAAGTTCGGCATTCTCCTGTTGGTTCCGCTGGCCGGTCTCTGGCGCTTCATCCGCGGCAACAAAACCACGTCGTAGGCGCCATCGACTTTTTTGACTGAATGCCGCCGGCTGGCAGGCGGTGCGCCAACGGGAATGCCGGGCTGGATCACGTCCGGCCTTCGCGGTTGCGCTAGGCGAATGCGGCACGTTTCTGTCGTCCATTGTGCATCATGCCATTCCGAGATAGCCGACAGTCGCAGCCCATGACCGACACCGCATCAATGCCGATAACTGCTTCGCCGACCGTGTCGCCGCGCGAGGAGCGCATCGGCTTCCTGCTGGTGTTCCTGTCGGCGCTGATGTGGAGCTTTGGCGGCACCATTGCCCGCTTTATCGACACCGCCGACAGCTGGACGGTGGTGTTCTGGCGCTCGCTGTGGGCGGCTGCGTTCCTGATTTGCTTCATGGCCTGGCGCGACGGCTGGCGCGGCGTGCCGCGGCTGTTTCGCGACATGGGCCTGCCCGGCCTTGCCGTGGCCGTGTGCTTCGCCACCGCCTCGACGTGCTTCGTTGTCGCCCTCGCCTACACCACCGTCGCCAATATCCTGTTGATGCAGGCCGGTGTCCCGCTGCTGGCGGCTTTGCTTGCCTGGGTGCTGTTTCGCGAACGCGTCGCCGTCGCGACCTGGGTGGCGATCGCCGCCGTCATCGCCGGCGTCGCCATCATGGTGTCGGAATCGCTCGACGGCGCCGTATCGCCGATCGGCGACGGGCTGGCGCTGTTGATCGCGGTCATGTTCTCCATCGCCACCGTCATCACCCGTCGCTTCGCCCATGTGCGCATGACGCCGGCGACCTGCCTTGGCACGATGCTGGCAGCGGCGTTCGCCGCGTCGCAAGCCACGCAATTCGCCGTCTCCACCCACGACATGGCTTTCCTGTTTGCCTTCGGCGTTGTCAATCTCGGCCTTGGCCTTGCCTTCTTCGCCACCGGCGCCCGCCTCGTTCCGGCGGCAATCGCGGCATTGCTCGGCACGTTCGAGCCGATCCTCGGGCCGATCTGGGTCTGGCTCGTCCATGGCGAGGTGCCCTCGGCGCGCACCATCATCGGCGGCGCCGTTGTGGTTGCCGCGCTGCTTGTCCATATCGGGCTCGAATTCAAGCGCCAGGCGCGGCCGGCGCGGCCCGGCGTCACCGGCCTGCCTTCCCCCAATTGACCTGCCTGTGCCCAATTGACGACGCCGCGCGCCCAAAGCGCGAGATGGGCCATTGACAATGTTGCTACCGCACGGGCAGGCTGGAGACACGGCAACAACAAGACAGGCGTATCTTGCCAAGTGTCCCCGCCGGTCGGACCAGGACCGGATCACAGCGTCGTATCCCTGCCCGCGCCACGGCGAAAGCCTCTGACGGTGTCGGCGTACCCGCCAGGCGGGCACACAGAGCCATCAACTACCGCTCGTCGAACCGCCCGCGTGGCGCCGGCAGTTCGCGCTTGTGGCTGCCCGGAAAGCTCAATACTCTGAAGCAAATGCCCAATCGCGCTGGAACAGCGACGAATTGGCGAAGGAACACTCATCAAAGGAGAACAGCATGATCCGCAAAGCGCTCTGGCTTTCGGCAACCTCGGCATTTCTGACGCTTTTTACCGTCGGTGGCCATGCCGAGGACCGCGTCGTCAATGTCTTCAACTGGTCGGATTATATCGACAGCTCGATCATCGAGGACTTCACCAAGGAGACCGGCATCAAGGTGGTCTATGACACCTTCGATTCCAACGAGATCCTCGAAACCAAGCTGCTTGCCGGCGGCAGCGGCTACGACGTCGTCGTGCCCAGCGGCAATTTCCTAGCGCGTCAGATTCAGGCCGGTGTGTTCCAGAAGCTCGACAAGTCGAAGCTGCCGAACATCTCCAACATGTGGGACACCGTTCTGGAACGGACCGCCAAATACGATCCCGGCAATGAATACTCGGTCAACTACATGTGGGGCACCGTCGGCATCGGCTACAACATCAAGAAGGTGCAGGCAGCACTCGGCACCGACAAGATCGACAGCTGGGATGTGTTCTTCAATCCCGACAGCCTGGCCAAGCTAAAGGACTGCGGCGTCTATGTGCTGGACTCGCCGGCCGACATCATCCCGGCGGCACTGAAATATCTCGGCCTCGACCCCAACAGCACCTCGCCCGACGACATCGCCAAGGCCGAGGAAACCTTGCTGAAGGTGCGGCCGTACATCCGCAAATTCCACTCGTCGGAATACATCAACGCGCTCGCCAATGGCGATATCTGCCTGGCGGTCGGCTGGTCGGGTGACGTCTTCCAGGCGCGCAACCGGGCCGTGGAGGCCAAGCAAGGCGTCGAGATCGGCTATTCCGTGCCCAAGGAAGGCGCGCAGATGTGGTTCGACCAGATGGCGATCCCCGCCGATGCGCCGCATGTCGCCGAGGCGCTCGAATTCCTCAACTACATGATGAAGCCGGAAGTGATCGCCAAGTCGTCCAACTATGTGTTGTACGCCAACGGCAACAAGGCGTCGCAGCAGTTCGTCGACAAGGCGCTGCTGGATGATCCGGCGGTCTATCCGGATGCCGAGACCTTGAAGAAACTCTATACGGTCCAGCCTTACGATCCCAAGACGCAGCGTCTGATCACGCGCAGCTGGACCAAGATCGTCACCGGCCAGTAAGCAATGCGACATGGCCCCGGCAGTCACCTGCCGGGGCTATTCTTCTCTGGGGCAAGAAGCAAAAAGACAGGACGGAGTGGGACATGAAATCGCTTGGCAGCATCCGCAGGGATTTCGCGCCATGGAACGACCCGAGCGCCAAGCCATACATTCAATTCGAGAACGTCACCAAGAAGTTCGGCGACTTCACCGCCGTCAACAATCTGTCGCTGACCATTTTCGAGCGCGAGTTCTTCGCCCTGCTCGGCGCGTCGGGCTGCGGAAAGTCGACGCTGCTGCGGATGCTCGCCGGCTTCGAGGAGCCGACCGCCGGCCGCATCCTTCTCGACGGCCAGGACCTGCGCGGCATCCCGCCCTATCGCCGCCCGGTCAACATGATGTTCCAGTCCTATGCGCTGTTCCCGCATATGAGCGTGGAAAAGAACATTGCCTTCGGCCTCAAGCAGGAAGGCATGCCGGCGCCGGATATCGAAAAGCGCGTCGCCGAGATGCTGAAGCTGGTCAAGCTCGAGCAGTTCGCCAAGCGTAAGCCGCACCAATTGTCGGGCGGCCAGCGCCAGCGCGTCGCGCTTGCCCGCTCGGTTGCCAAGCGGCCAAAAGTGTTGCTGCTCGACGAGCCGCTCGGCGCGCTGGACAAGAAGCTGCGCGAGGAAACGCAGTTCGAGCTGATGGACCTGCAGCAGGAGCTCGGCCTGACCTTCGTCGTCGTCACCCACGACCAGGAAGAGGCGATGACCATGGCCGATCGCATCGCCATCATGGACAAAGGCGAGGTCATGCAAGTGGCGACGCCGGCGGAAGTCTATGAGGCGCCCAGCTCGCGCTTCGTCGCCCACTTCGTCGGCAATGTGAACATGTTCGAAGGCAAGGTGGCCGAGCGGGCGGCAAATACGACACGCATCACCGGAACGACAGGGGCCCAGATCGTCGTCGAAAACAGCACCGATTCAAAGGCCGGTTCCGACATCGTCTTCGCCATCAGGCCGGAGAAGATCAAGGTAACGTCGAAGAAGCCGGCGGACGCCGTCAATGCGCTGGAGGGCGAAGTCTACGACGTCGCCTATCTCGGCGACATGACCGTTTACCACATCAGGCTGGATGACGGGCAGATCATCAGGGCAAGCGCGCTCAACGCGGCGCGCGTCACCGACGATCCGCTGACCTGGAACGACCGCGCCTGGGTTTCCTTCCGGCCGGACGCCGGCGTCGTGCTGACACGATAGGCGGCGGCCATGTCCAACATCGCCATCACCGACGCCGGCCCATCGACAGCGGCCAAACCATTGCTCACACGGCTCGGCGCCGGCTTTGTAAGCCGGCTCGTCATCATCGTCCCCTATCTCTGGCTGCTGTTCTTCTTCCTCATCCCGTTCATCATCGTCTTCAAGATTTCGCTGTCGCAGTCGGCAATCGCCATGCCGCCCTACACGCCGGTGCTCGACTTCACGGACGGCATTTCCGGTTTCTTCGCCGGCTTCCGCGATCTCAACTTCGACAATTATGTCTGGCTGACGCAGGACGCGCTTTACTTCAAAGCCTATGTCACCAGCGTCATCATCGCTGCAGTCTCGACGATCCTGACCTTGCTCGTCGGCTTCCCCATCGCCTACGGGATGGCGCGCGCGCCAGCGACCATCCGCCCGACCTTGCTGATGCTGGTGATCCTGCCGTTCTGGACCTCGTTCCTGATCCGCGTCTACGCCTGGATCGGCATCCTCAAGCCCGAAGGGTTGCTCAACCAGCTGCTGCTGTCGCTGCACGTCATCAATCAGCCGCTGATCATCCTCAACACTTACACGGCGATCTTCATCGGCATCGTCTATTCCTACCTGCCATTCATGGTGCTGCCGCTCTATTCGTCGCTGGAAAAGATGGATTATTCGCTGATTGAGGCAGCCAAGGACCTCGGCTGTCCGCCGACCGCCGCCTTCTGGAAGATCACCTTCCCGCTGTCGCTGCCTGGCGTCATCGCCGGTTGCCTGCTGGTGTTCATCCCGGCCGTTGGCGAGTTCGTCATTCCCGACCTGCTCGGCGGCTCGCAGACGCTGATGATCGGCAAGACCTTGTGGAACGAGTTTTTCGCCAACCGTGACTGGCCGGTGTCGTCGGCCGTCGCCGTCATCCTGCTGCTGCTCTTGATCGTCCCGATCATGCTGTTCCAGCAGGCCCAGGCACGCGCCCAGGAGCAGGACAAATGAACGCTACCTGGAGCCGCTTCAACGTCACCTCGGTCGTGCTGGGCTTTGCCTTCCTTTACCTGCCGATCGTGCTGCTCGTCGTCTTCTCCTTCAACGAGTCGAAACTGGTCACCGTCTGGGGCGGCTTCTCGACCAAATGGTATGTCTCGCTGTTCCACAATCAGGGGCTGATGGACGCCACTTGGGTGACGGCGCGCGTCGGTGTCATCTCCGCCACGGTGGCGACCGTGCTCGGCACGCTGGCGGCCCTGACCTTGACCCGCTACACCCGCTTCCGGGGCCGCATCCTGTTTTCCGGCATGGTGTTTGCGCCGCTGGTCATGCCGGAAGTCATCACTGGCCTGTCGCTGCTGTTGTTGTTTGTCGCCGTCGGTCTCGACCGCGGTTTCTTCACCGTCACGCTTGCCCACATTACGCTGACCATGTGCTTCGTGGCCGTTGTCGTGCAGTCGCGCCTAGTCTCGTTCGACCGGTCGCTGGAGGAGGCCGCGATGGATCTCGGCGCAACGCCGGTAAAGACCTTCTTCCAGATCACGCTGCCGGTCATCATGCCGGCCATCGTCTCCGGCTGGATGCTGGCCTTTACGCTCTCGCTCGACGATCTGGTGATCGCCAGTTTCACCTCTGGCCCCGGCGCCACCACGCTGCCGATGAAGATCTACAGCCAGGTGCGTCTCGGCGTGACGCCGGAGATCAACGCCGCCTGCACCATCCTGATCGCCGTCGTGGCGGTAGGCGTTGTCATCGCCTCGGTCGCCAACAAACGGCGTGAGGTGCAGCGTCAGCTCGACGAGCAAGCCGCGCAGCGCGGTTGATCCCAAGCAATTCCGTTCGGAATTGCGTCAAACAAACAGAGCACGGCAGCTCCCGGGGAGGGGCTGCTGCCTATTCGCCTGAAATGCCGCGGCTGATCGGCGAAATGAACGGTGTGCTCCAGGTGCCGCCGACGAAAAAGGACGACTGGTTATGCCCCTGCTGGCCATTGGCGGGCGCTGCCGCCGGATCGGCCTGGGTGATACCGCCCGACAGCGCCAGCCCGCGTCCGCCATAGGACGCGATGCCGGACAGCCAGATCTTGTATTTCGCCGAATTGGCCTCGGCCTTGTCCAGCCGCGCCACGCCCTTCGAGATGGTGGCTTTGAGCTCGGCGCCGTCGATCGGCAGCGTCCCGTCCGAGACATCGTCGAGCGCGAAGAAGCCGCCCTGTTCGGTGTGCTTCAGAAACGCCGGCAAATTGAGCCCGCTCAGTGCGCCTGGCCCGAACGTCGCCGAGACCGAGCCGTCAGCGTTCTCGAAGATCGAGTCCCACGATTTCCCCGGCCCTTTGAGGATAACCGAGACCGTGCCGGTGCTGGCCGGCACCAATCGCGTCATGCCGGCAGCCGTGCCGAAAGCGGCGCCGTCAATGTCGGAGGCGAGCAGCCGGATCTCGACCTGCGAACCCTCCGGCTTGCGGTCGAAGCGCAGGCTGCTCTGAACGTTGCCGCCAAAGGCCGATGCATCTGAAATGTCGAAGACGGCAAGCCCGTTCTTGACCTGTGCGGTGGCGGCGACGTCGGCAAGCTGGATTGCGCCGGCCGAGGCATGCGCCGCCGATAGCCTCAGATCCAGATTGACTCGGTCGGCAAAGCTGGTGTCGATTTCCCCGGGGCCGGTTTCGCCGGTGGGCGCCAGCGGCGTGAAGGCGGAGAACAGCGACCTGAGATCGAGCGTGTCGAAGGCGAGCGTGCCGGAAATCACCGGCAAGGCGTCGCCGAACGAGAAGTCCAGCGCCCCCATTCCCGGGTTGTTGTCGAGCGCGACCGCGGTGTTTTCGAATTTGATGCGGCCCGCCGTCGCCGTGATCTTGCTCGAAATCGACACCGACCCGATTGCGGCGCCCGGTGCAATTCCGGCCTGCGACCATTCCAGCACGCGCCGCAGCGACGGTGCTGCGAATTTCACCTGGCCGTCGAAATAGGCGTTTTGCGACATGCCGGCCGTGCCGTCGAACGAGAAGCTGGCCGGGGCTGCCTTGAACGAAAAGGTGATTGGCGCAGCACCGCCGGCAAACAACACCAGTGGCTTGGGCGAGGACGCATCGACGGTGACGCTTTCGCCGCGCCAGATGCCGGTCGCCGACAAGGTCGCATTGCTGTTCATCGCCGCCCAGTTTGCCTGGCCGCTGAGGCTGGTCAGCAATTCGACGTCCTTGCCGCCGATGGAGGCGACCATGCGGCCGTCCCTGAACTCCACGGTGCCGAACGGATCGGTCGGCAGCTTGCTCAGATCAGGCTTCGCCGGATCGGCGCTGACCACGCCGCGCGCGGTGTCGATGGAGCGCGTGATACGCCCTCCGGTCGGCATGGCGGGCACGAACATGCCGTTTGCGGTGCGCTGAACCCGGATCGTCGGCCGCACCAGCCGCGCCGTCGAAAACACCACATCGCCCTGCAGCGCCGCCATGGCTGAAAGGTCGACCTCGACCCGCTCGGCTTCGATCACCGGCGGCGCGTCGGTCTCGGTCCACTGCGACAGCGTGACGTCGCTCAATATGGCGCGGAAGTTCGGCCACACCTCGATACGTGGCGAACCGTCAATGGTGACCCTGAAACCGCTCCATGCGCTCATCTCCCAGGCGATGCGGTCGCGCACGATCCGGGTCGAGGCAATCAGCGGCAGAGCGGCGACGACCAGCGCGATGACGAGCACGGCAACGCCGATCGCCCATATTCCGCGCCGGATCAAAGGTGATGGCATATCGCCCCGTATGCTTTCATTCCGACAAAAATCGCCCCGACGGGTGTAACCCAGCGCCGACGCATTTCAAGTCTTTATGGCCCGGCGATGGCAATTGCGCACAACTGGCCGAGTTTAGCTGAACAAAATCTTGCTCTGCCGCATGGCGATAGGCATAAGCGATGCAGCTTCAGCCTGCTACGAGGCGCGGCGTTTTTGGGACAGCGGCGCCTGTAAAGCTGGGGCTAATGCATGTCGCCCGGAAGCGTGCAGCGGTTCCGGGACAACGACATGCATAGAAACAAAAGCATATCAGTCTTGCGACGCGACCGGCTTCAAGGAGGATCGATCATGGCTGCCGAAGCACCGCTCTGGACCCCGACGCAAGACCGGATCGATGCAGCGCCGCTGACCGCCTTCATGAAGGCGGCGGCAGCCAAAACCGGCACATCCTTCGCCTCCTACGCCGAGCTACACCGCTGGTCGGTCGAGGATCGCCAAGGCTTCTGGAGCCTGCTGTGGGACTTCTGCGGCATTGTCGGCGACAAGGGCGAGACCGTGCTCGTCGATGGCGACAAGATGCCCGGCGCATCGTTCTTCCCCGATGCGACGCTCAACTTCGCCGAGAACCTGCTGAAAAAGACCGGATCGAGTGACGCGATCGTCTTTCGCGGTGAGGACAAGATCGAGCGGCGGCTGTCGTGGAACGAACTGCACCAGCTGACCTCGCGCTTTCAGCAGCTTTTCCTGTCGCTCAAGGTGAAAAAGGGCGACCGCATCGCGGCGATGATGCCCAACATGCCGGAAACCGTCGCCGCCATGCTGGCCGCCGCCTCGATTGGCGCGGTCTGGTCGTCCTGTTCCCCCGATTTCGGCGAACAGGGCGTGCTCGACCGTTTCGGCCAGATCGAGCCTGTCGTCTTCATCGCGCCGGACGGCTACTGGTACAATGGCAAGGCGATCGAAGTCGCCGACAAGATCGCTGCCGTTGCCACGAAGCTCGAAACCGTCGGCAAGGTGCTGATCGTCGACTATCTCGGCACGTCGCGCGATATCGCAGGGATTATCGACAAGGCCGTGGCGCTGGAAGAGGCGCTGTCGCCTTTTGCAGCAAAGTCCGTCACGTTCGAGCGCCTGCCGTTTGCGCATCCGCTCTACATCCTGTTTTCATCGGGAACGACCGGCATTCCCAAATGCATCGTCCATTCGGCCGGCGGCACACTGATCCAGCACGTCAAGGAACACCGGCTGCATGCGGGGCTCGTCGAAGGCGACCGCTTCTTCTACTTCACCACCTGCGGCTGGATGATGTGGAACTGGCTGGTGTCGGGCCTGGCGTCAGGCGCGACGCTGCTGCTCTATGACGGCTCGCCCTTCTACCCCGATGGCAATGTCCTGTTCAGCTTCGCCGATGCCGAGAAGATGACCTTCTTCGGCACCTCGGCCAAATTCATCGATTCCGTGCGCAAGGCCGGCCTCAAGCCGATCCGCAGCCACGATCTGTCCAGCGTGCGCAGCATCTCCTCCACCGGCTCGCCGCTGTCGCCGGAGGACTTTCGCTTTGTCTATGACGGCATCAAGGAGGACGTGCACCTTGCCTCGGTCTCCGGCGGCACCGACATCGTCTCCTGCTTCGTTCTCGGCGTGCCGACGCAAGCTGTCTGGACCGGCGAGATCCAGGGACCCGGCCTCGGCCTTGCCGTCGATGTCTGGGATGATGACGGCCAGCCGATCCGGCAGGAAAAGGGCGAACTGGTCTGCACAAAAGCGTTTCCGTCGATGCCGATCGGCTTCTGGAATGACCCGGAGGGCAAGAAATATCAGGCGGCCTATTTCGAACGCTTCGACAACGTCTGGTGCCATGGCGACTTCGCCGAATGGACGGCGCATGGCGGCATGATCATCCATGGCCGCTCCGACGCCACGCTCAATCCGGGCGGCGTGCGCATCGGCACGGCGGAGATCTACAACCAGGTCGAGCAGATGCCGGAAATCCTGGAAGCGCTGTGCATCGGCCAGGATTTCGACAATGACGTACGCGTCGTACTGTTCGTGCGGCTGGCCGCCGGCGTGACGCTGGATGAGGGTCTGGAAAAGAGCATCCGGGCGAAGATCCGCACCGGCGCCAGCCCGCGCCACGTGCCGGCAAAAATCGTTGCCGTCTCAGACATTCCGCGCACCAAATCTGGCAAGATCACCGAGCTTGCGGTACGCGACGTGGTCCACGGCCGCGCCATCAAGAACAAGGAGGCGCTGGCCAATCCGGAAGCGCTGGAGCTGTTCAGGAACTTGCCGCAGCTGGCGGAGTGACCGCCGTCGGCATGGTTAACGAGATATGTCGGTCGAATTTACCTAGATTTCACGAGTGGTACACATTCGTAAATTTTTTGGGCGGCCGGTAAGGAGTTGTTAAGGCCCGGCGTCGATAGTCGCACGTAACTTGAGGGAGAAATCCCGTTCCTCGTCCCCTGAGGATCAGATTCGCTCAAGCCCCCGTTGTGACAGCAAAATCCCTTTAAGGCGTCCTGTTGGACGCCTTTTCTTTGTGCCGATTCTGGATGGAGCGGCTCTATTCCGCCAGAACACGCGTTGAAGGGAAGGCGACCTCGACCAGCGTGCCTTCGCCAGGCGTCGAGGTGATGGTGAAGCGGGCGCGGTTGGCTTCCACCATCGCCTTGGTCAGCGGCAGGCCGAGGCCAGTGCCGTCGCCGCGTCCGCGCTTCAGCGCGTTGATCTGCTTGAACGGCTTCAGCGCCTGCTCGATCTCGGCGTGGCTCATGCCGATGCCGGTATCGCGCACCCGCATGACGACGTCGCCGGAGGTTTCATAGGCGGTCGACACGATCACCTGGCCGCCGGCCTGCGTGTAGCGGATGGCGTTGGACAGGATGTTGAGCGCGATCTGGCGCACGCTTCTGAGGTCGGCGACCACTTCCGGCAGCCGCGAAGCAAAGCTGGAGCGAATGATGACGCGTTCGCGATTGGCCTGCGGCTGCATCATCGCCACCGTCTCACCCAGCGTATCGTTGAGCGACACCGCCTCGTAATCCATCTCCTGCTGGCCGGCCTCGATCTTCGAGATGTCCAAGAGATCGTTGACGAGGTCGAGCACGTGGTTGCCCGAGCGGTTGATGTCTCTGAGATAGTCGCGGTAACGGTCATTGGCCACCGGACCGAATTTCTCATCCACCATCAGCTCGGAGAAGCCGATAATGGCGTTGAGCGGCGTGCGGATCTCGTGGCTGATGCGCGCGAGAAAATCGGTCTTCTGCGAGGAGGCGCGCTCGGCCACCGCGCGCGCCTGGGTCAGGTCCTCTTCGGCTCGCTTCCACTGCGTGATGTCGCGCACCACGGCGCAGAAGCCGCTGTCGTTGGGCAGCCTGCCTATGGTCATGAACAGCGGAATGAAGCGCCCTTGCGCCTCCCGCCCGATCACCTCGCGGCCATCATTCATGACGCTCGCCACGCCGGGCTCGGACAGGCCGTTGAGATAGTCGCGCGCCGCGCGCTGGCTTTCAATGGCAAACAGCGAAGCGAACGGCTTGCCGGTCACCTCGTCGCTGTCGAAGCCGAACAGCGCCTCGGCCGGCCGGCTGATCGAGCGGATATCGCCGTCACGGCCGATCAACACGACGCCATCGGTCGCGGTGTCGATGATGGTGCGCATTTCGGCAATGCGCGATTTGAGCTCGGAAACGTCGGGCTGCGTCTGTTCTTCAGCTGCGACATGCGCAGCCACCGGCGCCTCATCGTCGCCGGTGCGCCGCACCACCAGCATCAGCGCCTTGCCGGCGCGCCACGGCACCGAACGCAGGATGGCTTCAATCGGAAATTCCTGCCCCTCGCGTGTCTTCAGCCGAAGCGCGTGGTCGCTTTCATCTGCCGCTTCAGAATAGGGATCGGCAAATAGCGCGTCGAGGCCGCCAGCATCGCTCAAATCCTCGAGCGTGTCATAGCCGGTGAGGCCGAGGAATTCCTCATTGGCGTAGTGAAGCTCGTCACCGGAATGGATCAGCAGCGGCACCGGCAATCTGCCGAGCAACGAGGTGTCCGGCGCCTTGTGTTCATCTCCGGCCGAAAATGCCGAGGGCACGAACCCTTCAAGCTTGAGCGGCGGCACTTTTAGGCGCGGCGGTGCTGCCGGCGCCGTGTCCGCAGCGCCGGCCTTATCACCGTCTTGCACGGCCGAACCGGTCGCCTCGCCAGCCGGCGCCCAATCCTCGTTGTCCTCGGCATCGCGGAAATCGGCGGCAGTCATGCTGTCGTCTTCGCCGGCATCGGCCGGCGCCTCGGCGACAGCCGGCTGTGGCGTGGCGGCCTCGACGATTTCCTGAGCTTTCGTCTCAGCCGGTTCTGAAGCCGGCGTCGGTTCGCTGTTGGAAGACGTCGCTTCGTCGGCTTCGCAGGTGACGGATCCTAGTTCGGAATCGGCATAGTCGAGCAGCGAGCGCGAGACTATCGGCGCCTTCGCCACGCCCGCATCCTTGACCACAGCACCTTCGTCCGGCTCGGCGCCATCGAGTCGCGCCAGATCCTTTTCGTCCTCTACGTCGCTTTCCGGCGGTTCGGCCTCAGCCGTCTCGCTTTCGGGTGCGGCTGCCGAGGGCTCAACTGTGGCAGCCGGGACGGTCTCGTCCGGGCTCAAGGCCTCCGGTTGCTGGGCTGGCGCGGCCGTTTCAGCCTGGTCCACCTCGACATGATCCGGCTTGGGCTGATCTGCCTTGGCGTGGTCCGGCCCGGCCTGGTCCGGCGCCACCTGAACTGGCTTGGCAGGTTCGGCCGGCTTGCTGGTCTCCGGCTGCTCCGGCGGAGGATTGTCCTTCTTCAGCCGCTCCCCGATCTCTCGGAAAGCGCTGCGTTCCAGCGTCGACAGGCCCTTATCATTGGCGGGCTGCCGATGCTCGGCCAGCCGAATGACCTTGTCGGCGAAACGCCGTTCCTGCTTCGGCACGATGGTCAGTGCAGGCACTTCGCCCTCGAACGGATCGGCCGCCTTGGGAGCTTCCGCCACAGTCTCTTCCGGCGCTGGCTCAACTGCTGCCGGTGGTACGCCATTGGGAACCAGCGCCATGCCGATCGCTTCCGGATCGACCACCGCGTCGCTGGCGCGGGCGACGCCGAACCCACGGAACCCTTCGAAGGCGCGGCTGCGGCCATAGACGGGCAGTGCCGCCAGATCGACAGGAATCTTCAGGTCCGTGCCGGCCACCGGCCACAGCACCGAGCGGCCCGACCAGGTGTCGCGCCGGTCGAGCAGGCCGGCGATCTCGCCAGAGGCATCGAGGCCGAATGTTGTCGCGACATCCTTGAAGCGGCGGCCGATCACATCGGCGGCGGGCTTGCCGACGATGTCGGTGAATTCCGGCGACAGCGCGCTGAATTTGCCCTCGGCGTCGGTGCGCCAGACGAAACGCAGCGGCGGCGCCGTGCGGTCGATCTCGCGGGCGGCGGGTGGCGCAGCCGGTGAGGTTACATTGGAGGGCAGGGTGGGCGAGGTGGCAACAGTACTGTCCGGCTGTGGGTTCACGGCCGACACAACCGATTCCGGCTCGGCTTGTGCCGGGCTGTCCGGCTCGCTCGCCTGCGGCTCTTCGCCGGCATGGAAGTACCAATGATCATGTTGCACAGGCGCACTGTCGTTGGCTGCCTGCTCGCGGCCGGTCGGCTGCTGGCGATCATCTGCCTTTGGATCGGTTGACGCCGAAGCATCATGCTCAGTCGCTGTCGGAGCGGCCTCGGCGACGTCTGGCACGACCGCGGGCGGTGCGCCCTGATTCCCGCTTGCTGCGGGTTGGTCGGCTACTGCATCCGCCGTTACTGCGTCGTCTGGGGCGGCTTGCATCGGGCCCGCGTCCTGCCGCGCTGCAGCAGGTTCGGCATCCAGCTCACCGACGGGATTTTCCTCCCCGAGCTGATCCTCGTCGATGACCACCAGCAGATGCCTGGACTCGGTCAGACGGGCAAAGCCCGCCGGATAGGACGAGGTACCGCCCGGGACCAGCCGCTTGACGATGCGGTCGTCCTGGCTCGCAACATCGGCGACAAGCGCCGCCAGCGTCTCAGGCCGGATGGCGAGCGCGGCAAAACCACCCGAAGCCGCCTCGACGGTGCCTGCGGCGTCGACAAACGCGATGAAATGGCCGTCTTCGTTAAAGCCGCTGATGGCGCGGGCCGCAACGTCGGCAGCACTGCGCGAGCCGGTCTGCGCTGCCGGCAGCGCCAGCATTATGGCGCTTTCCCCGTCCGGCATGGTCACCGCACTGGCCAGGAAGCCGACGGCACGGCTGGTCATGCCGGTCGCCAGTCGCACCGTGATGGCGCGATCGCTGCCGATCTTCGGGAAGCCGGCGGTCGCCATGATCTGCCGCCTGGCGATCAGCGGTAGCTGTGCCGAGGCGCCGATGATGGCTTCGATATCGGGATAGCCGAACACCGCCGCGCCCGGCCCGTTGGCCCAGATCACCTGTTCGAGGTCAGCCGACAGAATCGCGATCGCGTCGCCGGCGGCGAAGCGCTGGCGGACCGCGTCGAGCACGGCGACATCGAGGAAAGAGTAGTTCTCGGACGGCATGCGCTTGGCGGACCCTTTCGGTGAAACCTCTTGGCGAACCTACAAGGCGGGCAATTTGCAGTTAACGCTTTGTTAATAAAAGCCCGCGCGGCGAAGGTCCACAAGCCGTGGCGGAAAGCAGACGGAATCTCTGGCCTCTTGGTTAACGGCCCTTGGGTAGCCCGGTAACGTTGCGGAAGAAATGTATGGTGCACTGCAACAAAGATATTGCATCGCACAAAAAAACCGCTATATTGCCATCATACATGAACGAGACGGCTTTCTGTCAAAGCCGCTACCCTCGAAAGGATGGAAAATGACCAAGGCCAAGACCGCTGAGACCATCGAAAACGTTGAATTCCCGAGCTTCGACGCCTCCAAGGCGACCGACCAGATCCGCGCTTTCGCCGAAAAGGGCGTTGAGCAGTCGAAGGAAGCCTATTCCAAGCTGAAGACCGGCGCCGAAGAGACCCAGAAAGTTCTGGAATCGACCTTCGAGACCGCCAAGACCGTTTCCAGCGACCTGTCGCTCAAGACCATCGCCGCTCTGCGCGCCAATGCCGAAGCCGGCTTCTCGCATCTTGAAGCCCTGATCGGCGCCAAGTCGTTGTCGGAAGTCGTCGAGTTGCAGACTGCCTTCCTGCGCAAGCGCGTCGAGTCGACCGTCGAGCAGGCCAAGGAATTCCAGGCCGTTGCTTCAAAGGCTGCCGAAGACGTCTCCAAGCCGGTCAAGACCGCTTTCGAGAAGGCCTTGAAGGACATCAAGGCCGCCTAATAATTACGCACAACTCTACGATGCATCAAAACGTCGCATTTCGTCAGACAAATAGATGTGCGATAGAGTTGCTCAGTGAATACCCGGCGAGTGGAACCTCCTCCCTCTGCTCCCCGGGGTGACCAGCCAGCACCTCCTCCCGCTGGCTCGTAACAGGAAAAGGCCGGCACCTCCTCCCGCCGGCCTTTTCTTTTGCCTGCTGAAAAGCGGTGCCCGTTCGAGGAACCGGGCTTTGCCTTATCAAAGGCCTTGAATTAGTCTCTGATAGACCGTATTGGACGCATCGCCGAACGACAGAGCGGATCTCGGAGAATGAATTTTTCACCACGATCTGGCTCAGGCGAACGTGCCGTTGTAGCTCAGATGGTTAGAGCGCCGGATTGTGGATCCGGAGGTCGCTGGTTCGATCCCAGCCAACGGTACCACTCCATCAAACAATCAGAACGTGCTCCTTGAACCTTCCCTTCCTTCGGCTTTGTGGACCTCGGGCAAGATCGGCTTGCCGGGCGAAGCCGACTCGGTTCGAATGCGAGCATGCATCCTTTATCAGGTGCGGACGTTTACGATTACCAACCGGCATAGCCGCCAGGGAAAAGCAGTATGAGTGAACATGCGATCGAGTTTTTGCGCGGGTGGATTGGTGAAAAGGTCCATTGCCAGCACTCGCCGGTAAAGATCGAGAAGCAGGCCGAGACCCTGGCCAAGGAATGCGCCGCCAAGGCGGCCGAGGTCGGCATCCCGCTGGAGGATATCCAGGAAGAAGTCGGCGACATCCAGGAGTTGATCGCCTCGCGGCTCGAAGAGGCGGCCGAGGCCGACCAGAGCAACACGAATCCGGGCAAGCCTGCCGAATAAATGTCAGGCCCGGCCGCCAGAGCCGGGCGCTCCCATCTACCCAAATCGATCTTTCAGCCAGGCCTTCGGCAGCGCCGGCACGAAATTGCCGTCGCGCCCGCTCATATCCTCATTGGCGACCATCGCATTGAGGATCGCCTCTTCCACACCCTGCACCACCGCATCGAAGAACGGGTCGATATCGACGTCCGGAATGTAAGCGGCGCTGGCCGTCTGTCCTGACGGCGCAAGGGCTGCTTGCGGATTGGCCGTCGTGAAGGCCAGGAAGATGTCGCCCGAACTGTGGTAGCCGAAGCCGCCGGTCATGGCGATGCCGAGCGGCACACGCCGCGCCAGCCGCTTCATCTGATGCGGCAGGAACGGCGCGTCGGTGGCGACGATGGCGATGATCGAACCCTTCTCGGCGCGCGGCGTGCCTTCGCGCATCGCCGGTTCCACCAGATCAGGTCCGACGCGCGCGCCGCGCAGCGTGAAATTGTGCCGCTTGCCGAAATTCGCCTGCACGAACACGCCGACCGTATGCCTGATGCCCTGCCATTCGACGATGCGCGACGCCGTGCCCGAGCCGGCCTTGAAGCCGAAGGCGATCATGCCGGTGCCGCCGCCGACGCTGCCTTCCTCGATGGCTCCGCCGGTGGCGCCGTCGAGCGCGGCTTCGACATGTTCGAAGCCGACATGATGGCCGTTGATGTCGTTGAGGAAGCCGTCATAGGTTTCCGCCGCCACCGGCAGCCCCCAACCACTGTCGAGTGCCGCCGGCAGCACGCGTTGCATCCAGCGCAGCGTGCCGTCGCGGGTGACGCCGCAGGAATGCGTGTTGGTGATGGTGACCGGCAGGTTGAAGGCGCCGACCTCCTCGATGATATGCGAGCCCGTCAGTTCGCCATTGCCGTTCTGGCTGAACACGCCGGCAAACACCGGCGTGGCGAGCTCCGCCAACGGTCGCGGCAGGATGGCGGTGACGCCGGTGCGCACCGGCCCCGTGCCGACCTTGAGCGGACCATCACCTGAGATCAGCGTCGCATAGCCGACGCTCACACCGGGCACGTCGGTGATGGCATTGAAGCGGCCTGGCGTGCCTTCAAAGGCAACTCCGAAAGCGCGAGCGCGCGGCTTGCCGGCCGGCGTTTGAAGATGCGGGTCGTGTCCGGCCATGCCGTCCTCTAGAAAAGCGAGCCCTGATTGCCCGGTTCTTTTGGTTTGCTGGGGGCAGCCTTGGTGACCGCGGGCTTGCTGGCAGGCGGCGTGGCCGGTTTGGCAACTGCCTCCGGCTGCCCCGTGCCGCCGGTCGCAACCGCATTGGTGGTGCCGTCGGCGAACTCGATTTGCAGCGACGCGCCCGGCGCGACATCCGCCGCCAGCTTGATCACTGCGCCTTCAGCGTCCTTGACCAGCGCGAAGCCGCGCGCCAGCACCGCCTTGTGCGACAGCGTCGCCAGCAGCCGGTCAGCCTGGGTCAATTGTCCGCGCAGCCGGTCGAGCCGTCGCGAAACGGCCTGGTCCTGGCGGCGCGTCAGTGCGGCCAGCGCGTCCGCCTGCAATTTCTGCCGCCTGGCGATCGGCGCCGGCGACAACCGTTTTCCGGTACGCGAAAACCGGGTGCGCCGTTCGCGCACGATGCCGAAAAATGCTGCTTGCGCCCGCGCCAGGTCGCGTCCGGTCAGCGTGCGGGCCTCGTTGATGCGTCGCGACAGGGTGGCCGGCGTCAGCCGCTGTCCCTGAAGCTTGGTCCGCTTGCGCTCGATGCTGACCGACAGCGCCCGGCCAAGCCGGCTGGTTGCCTCGTCCAGGCGCCGGCGCGGCAGAGCCAGCAACTGGTCAGGCGTGGGGAGAGCGCGGGCGGCCGCACGCGAGGCCTGCCGTTTGCGTTCGAAATTGCGCAAGACCGCCGCCTTGAGCCGCGCGCCAAGACTGGCAAGCGTTGCTTCGAGGTCCGCTTTCACCGGCACCGCGATCTCCGCAGCACCTGTTGGCGTCGGCGCCCGCATGTCGGCGACAAGATCAATCAGCGTCCAGTCGGTCTCATGGCCGACGGCCGAAATCACCGGGATGCGCGAGGCGGCGACCGCGCGCGCCAGACCTTCATCGTTGAACCCCCAGAGGTCTTCCAGGCTGCCGCCGCCGCGCGCCACAATCAGAAGGTCGGGCTGGGCAATGGCGCCATCCCAGGCCAGCGCGTTGAAGCCGTTGACGGCGGCGGTCACTTCGGCTCCCGCCGTCTCGCCCTGGACTCGCACCGGCCAGACCAGCACATGCAGTGGAAAGCGGTCCTTGATGCGGTGAATGATGTCGCGGATCACCGATCCGGTAGGGGAGGTGACGACACCGATGGTGCGTGGCATGAACGGCAGCCGCCGCTTGCGGCCGGCGTCGAACAACCCTTCGGCCTGCAACCGCCGCTTGCGCTCTTCCAAAAGCGCCATCAGCGCGCCGGCGCCGGCCGGCTCCAGATTATCGATGACGATCTGGTAGTTGGATTTGCCGGGATAGGTGGTGAGCTTGCCGGTGGCGATCACCTCCATCCCCTCTTCGGGGCGGAATTTCAGCCGGCTCATCGTGCCTTTCCAGACCACCGCATCGAGCCGCGCGCGGTCGTCCTTGAGCGTGAAATAGGCATGGCCGGAAGAGTGCGGGCCGCGATAGCCGGAGATTTCGCCGCGCACCCGCACATGGCCGAAGACATCCTCGACCGTGCGCTTCAGCGCGCCGGAAATCTCGCTCACCGTGTATTCGGTGGCGTTTGTGCGTGATTCGGATGCTGCGTCGCTCATCGGCCGATTGGGGGACGGTTGTGCGCCCGCGTCAAGGCTGCTGCAGCCCATGACCGATTTCATAACGTGATCTTAAGCCCGACTTGATTGGCTCTATGGCAAAGGGAGCCAGCCAAAGACGTATGAGCGCACGCGCAAATCGCAGTCCATTGACGCATCAAGTCACATTGACGGTGCTGGCGCTCGGCGTTTTCGCGCTGGCGATGGTGCTTGGTTTTGGCCTCTACGCCACCATGCAGGCCGACCATATCTCGCTAGAACGGCAAAAGATCTTTTTCGCCAATGGCCTTCAGGATCAAATCGCCGCAGTGGAGCGCGAGCAGGAAAGTATCGCCGTCTGGGACGATGCCGTCGTCAACGTCAAAGCCGGCAACCAGGACTGGATGATCGAGAATCTCAGCGTCTGGATGTATTCCTACTATGGCCACAACCGCGTCTACGTGCTGGATGACGCCAACCGGCCAATTCACGCGATGCGGGAAGGCAAGGTCATGGCGCCGAGCGCCTATGCCGAAGATGAATCCGTTCTGCTGCCCACTATTGAAAGGCTGCGCGCGCTGATCGCTAGGCCGGCAAACGACAATCAGACCGGCGGCGGCCCGGTCAAATTGGTCGCCGAAGATCTGGTGTCGCTTGGCGGGGAGCCTGCCATCCTCAGTGTCATGCCGCTGGTGCCGAGTACCGACCGCGTCACTCAGGCGCCGGGCAGCGAGTACCTCCATATCTCGGTGGAGTTCATCAATGATGTGGTTATCGGCAAGATCGCCGAAAAATATCTGCTGGCCGGCGCGCGCCTGCTGCCTTTTTCGCAGCCCGTCGGGTCGGCCGCCATTCCGCTGGTCGATTCGCGCGGCATCATCCTGGGCTATATCGGCTGGGACCAGGAGCGTCCCGGACTGACCCTGGTACGCAAGGCCGGCCCGTCTCTGATCGGCGCGATGCTGCTCGCCGCGAGTGTTCTGACATTCCTGTTACGACGCCTGCGCCGCGCGTCATCCGCGCTGCAGACCAGCCAGGACCAGGCACAATATCTCGCTTTCCACGACACGCTGACGGGTCTTCCCAACCGGGCCCTGTTCGAGGACCGGCTGCGGCGCGCCTTGTTGACGGCCAGTCACGACACGGCCAAGGTGGCCTTGCTTTACCTCGATATCGATCGCTTCAAGCACGTCAACGATACGCTAGGCCATCCGGCCGGTGATCAACTCGTGCGCCAGACCGCTGCCCGGCTGGCGCAGACGATCCGCCAAGTCGACACCGTGGCCCGCCTCGGCGGCGATGAGTTCGCCCTGATCCTGATCGACGTCCGCGATATCAGAACCGCTGAAGATATTTCTGAAGGGCTGCTGCAAAAGCTGCGGGAGCCCTTCAAGCTGCTCGACGATCAGGTCTTTATCAGCGCCAGCATTGGCATCGCCTTGTCGACGGGTCCCGACGCCGATGCCGACGATCTGCTGCGCAAGGCCGACATCGCGCTCTACGAAGCCAAGAAGAACGGCCGCGGCCGCTATCAGGTCTTCGCCGGCGACATGGACGACCTCCTACTGCGCAAGCGCAAGGTCGAGAGCGAGTTGCGCAATGCCTTGAATGGTGGAACCGGTATCAAACTCGCCTATCAGCCAATATTTGCGGCCGACGGCAAGACGATCCTCGGAGCCGAAGCGCTGATCCGCTGGGCGCACGAGGTCCATGGCGCATTGCCGCCGGCGCAATTCATCGCCATCGCGGAAGAACGTGGCTTGATCGGCCAGCTCGGCGGCTGGGTGCTGCGCGAAGCTTGCCGCTTTGCCGTCAGCACCGGATTGCCATGGCTGGCCGTCAACGTCTCGCCGCTGCAATTGCGCGACGCGGGTTTCGCCGATCAGGTTGAGTCGATCCTTGCCGAGACCGGGCTGGCGCCGGGCCGGCTGCAGCTCGAGATTACCGAAAACGTGCTTTTGGAAAACAGCGATGCGACCAGAATGGCGCTCGCCAACCTGCGCCGGTGGGGCGTCGGCATCGTGCTCGATGATTTCGGCACCGGCTATTCGTCGCTGAGCTATCTGCGCCGCCATGCCATCGACAAACTCAAGATCGACCGCTCCTTCGTGCGGCTTCTCGACGGCGACGGCAATTCGGGCGCTATTGTCAAGGCACTGATCGATCTCGCCGGCGCCCTCAACGTCGAGGTTATCGCCGAAGGTGTCGAGACCGAAGCGCAAAAGGCGCTGCTGGTCGCCATGGGCTGCCAGCAGCTGCAGGGTTATCTTCTGTCGCCGCCGCTGGAGTCGGGGCAATTGCTGGCGCTGCCCGGCCTCTCGTCGGCCAACGCAACGGCGCCGGCGGTCGCATCGGCCTGACCCGCCCTACCAGCCCGGCAGGATCTGGTTCGGCTTGCTCCGCTTCATCTTGGCGAAGGCAAGTGCTGCAAAATCGAAGCTTCCCGTCTCTTCGCCGAGCGGCACGGAAATGTTGTCGAGGCTTTCCGAGATGTGCCGTGCCAGCGCGTCGACAATCTCCGGCCGCGAGGTCTGGCCGCGCATGATGCCGATGCGGCAATCGGGCAGCGCGCCAAAGCCGTCGGCCTCGCCCAGCACCCGCATCCCGGGCCGCAGCGCGCATTCAGGCAGCACCGAGATCGCCAGGCCCGACAGCACTGCGGCAGTGATGACGGTCGCCGAGAAGCTGGTGAACAGGATGCGATAGTCGCGGTTCTGCCGGTCGAGCACATCGACGGCGGCGCGCCGCCAGATGCAGTTCGGCCGGCCGAAGGCCATTGGCAGCACTTCCTGTTCATGCGTGGCATGGTTGGCCGAGGTCACCCACAGAAGCGGTTCGCGCCGCACCACTTCCGACTGGCCGCGCGTATCGTTGTGCGTCACCAGCGCCAAATCGAGATTGCCGCGCTTGATATGCTCGACCAGCCCCGGCGTCGGCTCGCAGATGACGGTCAGCTCGACGCGCGGATTGGAGCGCGTGAAGCGCGCCATGATCTCGGGCAGGAAACGGTCGGCATAGTCGTCGGGCGTGCCGATGCGGATGGTGCCTTCGAGCCGCCGGTCGTCGAAGGCGGCCAGCGTCTCGCGGTTGAGATAGAGCAGGCGTCGTGCATAGGAGAGCAGCTTGTCGCCTTCCTCGGTCAGCCTGTTGGTGCGGCCGTCCTTTTCGAACAGCGGCTTGCCGATCCGCTCTTCCAGCCGGCGCATCTGCATCGACACCGCCGACTGAGTGCGAAGCACTTCCTCGGCGGCGCGGGTGAAGCTGCCGGTGTCGGCGATTGAGATGAAGGTCTGCAGCTGGTCGAGATCGAGTGGCGCTTTCATCGGTCCAATCCATCACTAGCGTTGATGCTAAAGATTAGAAACATTCGTTGGATTAATCAATCGCGTCGTGTCAAATTCCCTGACATCCACATGAAGCCACTGCATGTCGCCCAAAAGCGGGTCCCGGTTTTGGGGTAACGACATGCATCACTTGAAGTGAATCGAGACCGGAACGGCGCTTCTCCCAAGCACTGTTTGCCCGGCTTCGTCCGCTCGACTCCGAAGGAGACTGACATGACCACGATCGATTTCGCCACCGAGACCTCGCGCATCACCTCGCGTCCGGCCGTTGCGACGCGCGTGGCCAATGCTCTTCTCAACGCCTTCCGGGCCTGGAAAAATCGCCGCGCCTTCTATCGCCTTGGCGAGATGTCCGACGCCGAACTCGCCGATATCGGCCTGACGCGCGCCGACCTCCATGTCGCCATCGATGTGCCGTTCGGCGGTGATCCGACCGTGAAGCTGCGTGCGATCGCCAGTGATCGCGCCGATACGATCGAGGATCTTGCCCGCAAGGTAGCGTGATCGGCAGCACTTTGTTTCGGTCGCGGTGAACCTTTTTGCGGCTCGCGGCGACCAAGAAGTATCGCAGGCGTCCCCACTCCCTGCCGGATCCCCGCCGGCCAGCCTGCACATTGGCCCGGTCCTCCCAGGACCGGGCTTTTCTTTTTTGCTCAGCCTCTGACTACCGCCGGTCCATGTCCCGCTTGAACTGATCGAAGATCGTTTCCACGCCCTTCTGATACTCGTCGCGCTGCTGGGCGCCGGTCTCGAACATCTTGCCGAAAATATCGTCGAACGGATTTCTTGGCCTGCCGCTCGGATTGGCCTGCGGTTGCGGCGCTTGGCGCTGCTGCGGCGCCTGCCGTGGCTGGGGGGCTTGCGGCTGCTGAGGCGTCGGCTGTCCACCGGGCAGGCCGAACCCACCGCCACCGCCTTGCCGCATCATCTCTTCAAAAATCTTGCCCAGCGGATTGTCGCCGTAGGGGCTCTGAGTCTGTTGCGGCTGCGTTGGCTGCGCCCGGCCCTGCGGCTGTTGCGCTGCACCGCCGCCGAACATGTCCTGCAGCACCTTGCCGAGTGGATTGTCGCCATAGGGGTTGGGCGCCTGCTGCGGCTGGGGTTGCGGCTGTTGCGCGCCACCGCCGAACATGTCCTGCAGCACTTTGCCCAACGGGTTCTCGCCGTAGGGATTGGGTGCCGGCTGCGGCGCCTGCTGTGCGCCGCCGCCGGCCTGCCGCATCATCTGTTCGATGATCTCGCCGAGCGGATTGCTGCCACCGCCGAAGCCGCCGGCGGCCTGCATCTGGCGCCCCATCAACTGGTCTGTCGTCTGCTTGAACAGTCCGCCCATCACCATCGAGGCGATGGCCGGCAGCATCTGCTGCAGGATCTGCTGGCTGACGCCGGTCGCCTGCGCGGCCTGGCTCGCGACAGCGCGCGACAGCTCCTTCGAGCCGAACAGGTGACCCAGAATGCCATTGCCCTCATTGACGCCTTGCGGCGAGAAGGCCCTGGTCGCGTCGTCGAAATATTTGGCGTGCTGGCCGCTTGCCATCGCCGTCATGAAAGCGCCAAGCCCGTAGGGGTCGGCCGTGTTGCGCTGCAGCCCTTGCGAGAAAGCCGGCAGCAGTGCGGCGACCGCGGCCTGTGTCTGCTGCATCGAGAGCCCGTACTGCTGGGCAAGCGCCTGCATGCCGTTGCCGTTCTGGGCCTGCGCCAATATGTCGAACAAGGTGGGCATAGGGTTCTCCTCCGGGAAATCCTCGAGGGAGAGCCTAGTTGGTTTCGATGTTCGATTGAAGCGGCATTTGCCGCGGCTCAACGCGTGGAGTTAATATGCATATTCCATGAACACCGGCTCGATCGAACCGCCCCAGCGCGTGTGGTAGGCCGAGAGCATTTCCTCGGCGCTGGTGGTGCCGCGCGCCACAACTTCGTCGAGCGTATTGAGGAACGAGGTCTCGTCATAGCCGTCGCGGTTTTTCTTGCCGCGGTTCTTCAGGCCCATGCGCGAAATGACCAGTACGTCGCGGGCGATGTCGCGCAGCGTCGTGTTGCGGAACGGCGCGGAAATGCCTTGTTCCGGCACCGCATTGCGCATCGCCAGCGTTTCTTCATAGGTCCAGCTCGAGGTCAACGCCTCGGCGGCGTCAAGCGCTGCCTCGTCATAGAGGAGGCCGACCCAGAAGGCCGGCAGCGCGCAGATGCGCCGCCACGGCCCGCCATCGGCGCCGCGCATTTCAAGGAAGCGCTTCAGCCGCACATCGGGAAACAAGGTCGACAGATGGTTCGCCCAGTCGCCCATCGTCGGCAGTCCGTCAGGCACTTCATTGCGCGCAGCACCCGCCATGAACTGGCGGAAGGTGACGTGCGTCATGTCGTGATAGTGGCCGTCGCGAATGACGAAATACATCGGCACGTCGAGCGCCCATTCGACATAGTCGGCGAAGCCGAACTCGGGCGAGAAGCAGAATTCGAGCAGGCCCGAACGCTGGTTGTCGGTGTCGCGCCAGATATCGCCGCGCCAGCTCTGCAGCCCGTTCGGCCGGCTGTCGGTGAAGGGCGAGTTGGCAAACAGCGCCGTCGACAGCGGCTGCAGCTTCAGCGACACCTGCATCTTGCGGCGCATGTCGGCTTCGCTCTCGAAGTCGAGGTTCACCTGGATGGTGCAGGTGCGGTACATCATGTCGAGACCCTTGCTGCCGACTTTGGGCATGTAGCGGGTCATGATCTCGTAGCGTGATTTCGGCATTTTCGGCGTCTCGGCCAGCGACCATTTCGGGCTGCCGCCGAGGCCGAGGAAACGGATGCCCATCGGCTCGGCAATCTCGCGCACCTGCGCCAGATGCGCATTGCCCTCGCGGCAGGTCTGGTGGATCGTCTCCAGCGGTGCGCCGGACAGTTCGAACTGGCCGCCCGGCTCCAGCGAGATGGCGCCCTGGCCGGTCGGCTCGACCAGACCGATGATGCGGCCATCATCGATGATCGGATCCCAGCCAAGCTTGTGCTGCATGCCTTCGAGGATGGCGCGGATGCCGCGCTCGCCGCCATATGGAACCGGCGCGTTGCCATCGACATAGAACGGGAACTTCTCGTGCTCGGTGCCGATGCGCCACTTGTCGCGCGGCTTGTTGCCTTCGGCCAGATGCTCGACGAGCTCGTCGAAGTCTTCGATCGGCCGGAAATCGGTTGTGTCGCGCGCCATGGGGCCCCCTCTGCGGCTCTCGGAGCCCGCCGGCGCTAGATGGACGAAATGTCAGCAGCCGATCAAGCAAAAAATCCTGAGCCACAGGTCAACAGGAATTGAATGTGACTGCCTCGCCCGTCCCTTGCAATAGGCGAAGTCTCACCAGTCTCCGAGCGTTGCTTGCATCACGGCAAGCGCCGCAACCGCCGCCGTGTCGGCCCGCAGGATGCGTGGGCCGAGCGGAATGGCGGTGACGAAGGGGAGCGCCCGCAGCATCTTGCGTTCCTCGTCGGAAAAGCCGCCCTCCGGCCCGACCAGCAGCGCCAGCTTCTTCTCTTCGATCGCCTGCAACGCCGGCAGCGGATTGTTGGTCGAGGCGTCCTCGTCGCAGAAGATCAGCCGACGCTCCTTGTTCCAGCCGGAGAGCAGGCGCTCGAACTTTTCGGCCTCGCGCACCTCCGGCACCGCCAGAATGCCGCATTGCTCGGCGGCCTCGACGACATTGGCGCGCAGCCGGTCAATGGAGGGTTTTGCCACTTGCGTGTGCTGGGTGATCACCGGTTGCAGGATGCCGGCGCCCATCTCCACCGCCTTCTGCACGAGATAGTCGAGCCGGCCCTGTTTCAGCGGCGCGAAGCAATAGATCAGATCGGGCAGCGGCGGTTGTGGCCGCTGCTGGCGGAGCACTTTCAGCCGCAGCGCCTTCTTCGACTTGGCGGCGATCGCCGCAGACCATTCGCCATCGCGGCCGTTGAAGACAAGGATTTCGGCGCCTTCGCCAAGTCGCAGCACATGCATCAAATAATGGCTCTGCTGCTGGCCGGCATCGAATTCGATGCCTGCCGCGAGATCGTCCGGCACGAACAGCCGCTGCATCTTGTAATTGGCGCGCATCGCCGAGGAATGGGCGAGGCTGTTCCCGGCGTCAAGCCTCGGCGGATGGATGCCACACCGGAAGGTAGCCTTGTTGCAGCACCGAAAGGGAGGTCGCCGGCGTCAGCAGGCGAAGCTGCCGGTCGGCAAAGCCTGCTAACCCCGTCGGATCGCCATAACCCGCGAACGACCAGGGCAGCGCCTTGCCGCCGCGCAGTGCATAGGCGGAGTCGCCATCTGCGATCATTGCCCCGTCGGGCAACCCGGCAAGCTCCTCCACGTTGATATCAGGTGGCTTTCCACCAGACGCCAGCCGCTCCTTGTGCAACTTTTTGTCGACCATTGGCGCGCGCGGCTCGGTCACACCGAAGGCTTTGCCGAAACGGCCGACAAAATCCGTGGCCCGCTCACGCTGGCAGTAGAAACAGGGACGGTGCCCGGCTGCCAGTGCCGTCACCTCGTCGAGGAAGAACAGCTCGGTCCAGCCGGCCTTGCCATCCGGCCGATTACGGCCCATCGGCTCGCGCCGCACATTGCGGAATTGGCACACGCAGATGATCCAGGCCTGAAGCGCCCAGCGCTTTTTCAGCAGCGTCTTGGTCTGCGGGTCGTGGATGATGCCGCGATTGCCGGTGAACAGGCCGCGTTCCGGCACGGCATGAAAGGCGCCGAACGGATCGACCCGGTTTTGCAGTGGCATAGTTTTCTCCTGGAACGCGCATCTTGGCTGCAATGCTGGCGACATGATATCGCTCGTCGCGTCATTTCATGTCAGCAGGATTTCCGTATGCGGGTGCTGGTGGTCCAGAACTACGACAACACCGGTCTCGGCCAGGTCGGCGCGGCCCTTGCCGAAGCCGGCGCCGATCTCGACCTGCGCCGGCCCTACAAGGGCGATCCGCTGCCTGACGACGCGACCGGGCACGATGCCATGGTGATGCTGGGCGGCGGTCAGAACGCGCTGGCCGACGATGACTACCCCTATTTCCCGGCGCTGCTCGAACTGACCCGCGATTTCGCCGCCAAGGATCGCTCTGTGCTCGGTATCTGCCTGGGCAGCCAGCTGGTCGCCCGCACTTTCGGTGGCGAGAACAAGATCGGAGGCGCCTCGGAATTCGGCTGGCACAAGGTGTCGCTGACGCCGGACGCCAGGACCGATCCGGTGCTTGGCGCACTTCCCCAGGACTTCCCCATCTTCGAATGGCACGACGACACCTTCGCACTGCCCGAAAATGCGGTGCGGCTAGCCGGCAGCGATATTGCCGAGAACCAGGCGTTCCGCATCGGCCGCGCCGTCTACGGCTTCCAGTTCCATTTCGAAGCCGACCGACCCATGGTGAAGGACTGGAGCACATCCTTCGCGCCGCTTATTGCCGAGCGGCATCCCGACTGGCATGACCGGCTCGATGGCGAAATGGCCCGCAACGGCCCCGACGCCGACGCTGCCGGCCTCGCCATTGCCCGCGCCTGGGTGGCGACGATCTGAGCCCAGCGGGCGCGGCCGTTGCATAATTGGCACGCGGCGGGGAATCCGCCGGGGACAACCTCTTTCATCCTTGGTTTGTGGCCGAACGCTATCCTACAAGGCGCGCGCTCTGCATCGGCAATGCAACCGCGATGAACCTTCTGTGTGCTCCGCGCGACACACCGCCGATACAGAATCGACCTACAAGCGCGAAATCGTCGAAACTTTGAGACGAATTCTCCGTTTCAACGCATTGGTAACCGCCTCGTGCCCAGATGCAGGAAGCTCAACTAGAGATGACGTCCGTGAAAGCAGCGCTTCTGTCCTTTGTCATGCTGTCTGCCATCGTGCTGTGCGGTCTCGGCATTTATTCCGCCGATGCAGCCAACAACCATCAAGCCGTCGACGGCTACGGCGTCACCGCCGCGCTCCGTTAAAACGCTTTTCCCTGCACAGTCAGGATACGCTTGTCCGCGCCGTCTACGGCGAGCGCGCTGAGCATGCCTGACTGCCAGGCGAGCGTGTCGACATTGACGCGGTTGGGCATCACCTCGGCCTCCGGCACCGGCGTGTGGCCGTGCACGACCACTTTCGGGTAGAGCCCTGGATGGTTGTGGAAGGCGTCGCGAATCCAGATGAGATCCTGCGGGTTCTGGCTCTCCAGTGGCACATCCGGCCTGATGCCGGCATGGCAGAAGAAGAAATCACCGATGCTTACTGAAAACGTCAGCGACCGCAGGAAGTCGACATGGGCTTGCGGCACGGCCTTGACCAGCTCGGCGTGCCCCCGCTGCACCGCCTCTGCCTTGCCGAACCAGCGTGCGTGTCCAATCAGGTCAACGCCATAGGATTGTGCCGTCTGCACACCGCCATAGCGCATGAACAGCCCTTCCGGGTCGGGCACGTCGAGAAAATCGAGGAAGCCGATATCGTGGTTGCCGGCCAGCATCAGGTTGCGCGGATCGCGCTTTTGCGCCTCGATCAGGAAATCGATGACGCCCTTGGAGTCTGGCCCGCGGTCGACATAGTCGCCGAGGTTGATGATCCGCCAGTCGGCGGTCGGCTTGTATTCGAGCTCGCTCTCGATCCGGTGGTGCATGGCTTCGAGCAGGTCGAGCCGGCCATGCACGTCGCCGATCGCATAGAGGCGCATGCCGTCCGGCGCGCGCGCATCGAGGTAATGGATGCCGGTCTCGGTCAAGGCTGGCGTCGTCTCCGTGGTCCCAGCGAAGCTAGGGCCAATCGGTGAACAAACTCTAGATCAGGATGACGTTTCGTTGAATCGTCATCCTGATCTAACTTTTTGTTGGAGCATGATCTTTTCCCGAAAACCGGTTCCCACTTTTCGGGATCATGCTCTAGCGCCGCAGCTGGTCCTTGCCCATGTCGGTCACCAGGCGCTTGCCGCACAGCGCCAGCGTGATGTCCATCTCCTTGCGGATGATCTCCAGCGCCAGGGTCACCCCCTCCTTGCCCATGGCGCCGAGGCCGTACAGGAAAGGCCGGCCGATATAGGTGCCCTTGGCGCCGAGGCAGAGCGCCTTCAGCACATCCTGACCGGAACGGATGCCGCCATCCATATGGACTTCTATTTTGTCGCCGACCGCATCGGCGATTTCTTCCAGCGCCATGATCGATGATGAGGCGCCGTCGAGCTGGCGCCCGCCATGGTTGGAAACGACGATCGCGTCGGCGCCGGTCTTGACCGCCATCAGCGCATCCTCCTTGTCGAGAATGCCTTTCAGGATCAGCTTGCCGCTCCAGCGCTCCTTGATCCAGGCGACGTCCTTCCACGACAGCTGCGGGTCGAACTGCTCGTTTGTCCACGAGCCCAGCGAAGAGACGTCGCCGACGCCCTTGGCATGGCCGACAATGTTGCGGAAGGTGCGGCGCGGGGTAGCCGCAATGCCCATCAGCCAGCGCGGCCGCATGGCGATGTCTACAATGTTGGCCAGCGTCATTTTGGGCGGCGCCGACAGTCCGTTGCGGATATCCTTGTGGCGCTGCCCCAGGATCTGCAGGTCGAGCGTCAGCACCAGTGCGGAGCATTTCGCTGCCTTCGCCCGGTCGATCAAATTGAGCACGAAATCCTTGTCGCGCAACACGTAGAGCTGGAACCAGAACGGCTTCTTCGTCACCGATGCTACATCCTCGATCGAGCAGATGCTCATCGTCGACAGCGTGAACGGCACGCCAAACTCCTCCGCCGCCTGCGCCGCCAGCATCTCGCCATCGGCATGCTGCATGCCGGTCAGGCCGGTCGGGGCGAGTGCCACCGGCATTGCCACCCTCTCGCCGATCATGGTCGATTCCAGCGAGCGATTGCTCATGTCGACCAGCACGCGCTGGCGGAACTTGATCTTGCCGAAATCCTCCTCATTGGCGCGGTAGGTGCTTTCGGTCCAGGCGCCGGAATCGGCATAGTCGAAGAACATCTTGGGCACCCGCCGGCGCGCCAGATCCTTGAGGTCGGAAATGGTGAGGATGTCGCTCATGGTGGTCTCTCGCTAGCCTGTTGTTTTCGTGCCGTCGCCGGCGTCGGAGCGCTGTTTGAGCCTGAGCCGTGACACGCGCTGCCAGTCGCCGCTGCGCTCGGCCTCGAGCATCGAGCGCTCGACATAGGAAATGTGGTTCATCGCCGCCTGCCGGGCGGCAGCGGGATCGCCGGCCTTGATTGCCTTGTAGATCGCGCGGTGCTGGGCCAGCAGCGCCTCACGCGCGCCGGGCACGCTGAACACCAGCAGCCGGTTTTGGAACACGCCTTCCGACAACAGGCGGTAACAGGAGCGCAGCGTGTGCAACAGGATGATGTTGTGCGCGCACTCGCAGACCGCGTGATGGAACTCGACGTCGATCTCCGCCTCGTCGTCGAAATCGCCGGTGCGGTGCGCCTCGTCCATGCGCGCCATGATGCGGTCGAGCAACGCGATGTCGTCTGCTGTGGCACGCCGCGCCGCATATTCGGCGGCGACGCCTTCGATCTCGCGGCGATATTCCAGATAGTCCGTCACCGCCTTGCGGTGCATGGAGATCAGGTCGGTCACCGGCTTGGTGAACAACTGGCCGATGACATCGGCGACATGGGTGCCGCCGCCGGCCTTGGTCGTCAACAGTCCACGCCCCTCCAGCGCCTTCAGCGCGTCGCGCAGGATCGGCCGCGACACATCGAACTGGCGCGCCAGTTCGCGTTCGCCCGGCAGCCGGTCGCCGGTGCGCAGCACACCTTCCAGGATCAGGCTTTCGATCTGCTGCACCACCTCGTCGGCGGTGCGCGAATGCTCGATCCTGGAAAAAATATCGCTCAACGGGCGCCTGGGAAATCTTACCTGGAGCAGGATGCCGAAAAGTGTGAAGCGGTTTTCGGGACGACATCATGCTCTGCTTCTTGTCGTGCAGATTAAAGCCGGTGTCGCCAACTGGTCAAATTATTTATCCAATTTGCCCGACACAGTTGCTTTCCGTGCGGTGCCGGCGAAATCGCTTCGGCTAAACTTTGCTGTTTACGCGCCTCATCGATTGTCTCAAGAGGACGCGACAACACGAAGGGTCGAGAACAGGGGGACCAGCCGTGTCGGACGAGACGTCCAATCTCGAATTCCAGCCGCGCGCCCAGGGCAGCGTGATGGGCTTTCCCGCGCATGAGGGTCGCCCCGGCGCGCTTGGCGAGGTTCATGCCCGCCCGCATCCGCTGATCGACAAGCCGCGCGTGCTTGTCCAACTCGCCTTCATGACCGAAGGCGGCTCCGGCGTCGACATGGCCGTGCTCTCCGAACTGTCGCGGCGCCTCGGCATCGCCGCGCCCGACCGTCACGCCCGCCACCACGCCATGAAATGGGGCAAGGGCTCGCTGCGCTGGGAGCGGCATACCGAATTCTCGACCTATCTGTGGGAAGGGCCGCTTGCCGAAAACGGCAGGGCGCAGGAGGATTCTCCCTTCGGCAACGGCTTTTCGCCGCCGGGAACCGTTATCTCCGGCATCCGGCTCGAAATCCGCAAATGGACGCAGGCGAGCGAGAAGCTGATCGCGGCCTTTGACCCGACGAGCCTGTGCTATTCGCTGGTCGAGCGCGGCAATGCGGCCATCATCACCGACTTCCGCCAGGATGGCGACGGTATGACCCGCATGCTGGTGCTCGACCGCGGCCTGACGCCGGCGCGCACCGGCGCGCTGTCGCAGCGGCTGATCGACATCGAGACCTATCGCACGCTTGCCATGCTCGGCCTGCCGCTGGCGCTGACGCTGTCCGGCCGCGCCCGCCGCATCGAGGACAGGCTGGCACAGACCACGCTGGAGATGAAGGTCGCCGAGACGCGCGACAGCCAGACGCTGCTCGCAGATTTGACCGAGCTTGCCGCCGAACTGGAAGCCGATGCCGCCTCCAGCCTTTATCGCTTTGGCGCCAGCCGCGCCTATGACGGCATCGTTGTCGAGCGGCTGGAAGCGCTGGAGGAAGAGGCGGTGCCCGGCTACGACACATGGGGCGGCTTCCTGCAGCGCCGCGTAGCACCCGCCATGCGCACCTGCCGCTCGGTCGAGGAGCGCCAGGCCAATCTGTCGCGAAAACTCACCCGCGCCACGACACTGCTGCGCACTTGGGTCGATGTCGAGGTCGAAAAGCAGAACCGCGACTTGCTGGCCTCGATGAACAACCGCGCCCGGCTGCAACTGCGCCTGCAGCAGACGGTGGAAGGTCTCTCCGTTGCCGCCGTCTCCTACTATGTCGTCGGCCTGATCTCCTATCTCGCCAAGGGCGCCTCGATCTTCGGCCATGCCTTTGCGCCGGAGTTGGTCACTGCCGCGTCGGTGCCGGTTGCCATCCTGCTGGTCTGGTGGGGTGTGCGTCGCGTGAGGCGCATGCATTCAGAGCCGGCGAAACATCCGGGGGAATAATCCCTCCTTGAGGGGGAGATGTCGCCGAAGGCGACAGAGGGGGTCGTCTCGCGTGAAGCGCTAGCCTTCTTTCGCGACGGAAGACGATGTAGGCGCTTCATGCGCAAGGACCCCCTCCGGCCGCTTCGCGGCCACCTCCCCCTCAAGGGGGGAGGGTGCGCCAGCGGCAGATTGCCGCTGCGGAAGCCCCTTCTTCGCAGCCCCGACCAAAGCAGGATTTGCAACGAGCGCTCCTGGCTGGTAAAAGATTTTTACCAGTCACGCAGAGGACGCTGCCGATGTCCGGCCTTGCCATGCCCAAGCCAGACGACGCCACGATGCGAAGGCGGGCAGAGATCGTTGCCGACATGCGCATCATCGTGCCGGGCGAGGGCGTCGTCGACGCCACCAACGAAATGCGCGCCTTCGAGAGCGACGGTCTCACCGCCTACCGGCAATTGCCGCTGGTCGTGGTGCTGCCGGAAACGGTGGCGCAGGTGTCGCGGGTGCTGAAATACTGCAACGACCGCAACATTCGCGTCGTGCCGCGCGGCTCTGGCACCTCGCTGTCCGGCGGCGCGCTGCCTCTCGAAGATGCGGTGCTGCTCGTCATGAGCCGTTTCAACCGCATCCTTGCCATCGACTATCCCGACCGCGTTGTCGTCGCTCAGCCCGGCGTCACCAATCTCGGCATCACCACCGCCGTCGAGCAGGAGGGGTTTTATTACGCGCCTGATCCATCCTCCCAGATCGCCTGCTCGATCGGCGGCAATGTTGCGGAGAATTCCGGCGGCGTGCACTGCCTGAAATACGGCCTCACCGCCAACAATGTGCTCGGCATCGAGATGGTGCTGATGAACGGCGAGGTGGTGCGCCTCGGCGGCAATCATCTGGACTCGGAAGGCTACGACCTGCTCGGCGTCATGACCGGCTCCGAAGGCTTGCTCGGCGTCGTCACCGAAGTCACCGTGCGCATCCTGAAAAAGCCGGAGACGGCACGCGCGCTGCTGATCGGTTTTCCCACGAGCGAGCAGGGCGGCCAATGCGTCGCCGACATCATCGGCGCCGGCATCATCCCGGGCGGCATGGAAATGATGGACCGCCCGGCGATCCATGCGGCGGAAGACTTCGTCCATGCCGGCTACCCCCTCGATGTCGAGGCGCTGCTCATCGTCGAGCTCGACGGGCCGGGCGTCGAGGTCGACCATTTGATCGGTCTCGTCGAGGCGATCGCTTACCAGAACGGCTCCACCACCTGCCGCATCTCGCAGTCCGAACAGGAACGGCTGAGCTTCTGGGCCGGCCGCAAGGCGGCCTTCCCCGCGGTCGGCCGCATCTCGCCCGACTATTACTGCATGGATGGCACCATCCCGCGCAAGGAACTGCCGAAGGTGCTCGCCGGCATGCGCGACCTGTCGGAGAAATACGGGCTCGGCGTCGCCAATGTCTTCCATGCTGGCGACGGCAATCTGCACCCGCTGATCCTCTATGATGCCAATGTGCCGGGCGAACTCGACAAGGCGGAAAGCTTTGGCGCCGACATTTTGCGGCTCTGCGTCAAGGTCGGCGGCGTCTTGACCGGCGAGCACGGCGTCGGTGTCGAAAAGCGCGACCTGATGCCGGAGATGTTCAACCAGATCGACCTCGACCAGCAAATGCGCGTCAAATGCGCCTTCGATCCCAATCATCTGCTCAACCCGGGAAAAGTGTTTCCACAACTGCGCAGATGCGCGGAATTGGGGCGCATGCATGTGCATCGCGGGCAGGTGGCATTTCCGGATATTCCGAGGTTTTGATGGGGTTTGAATTTCGCATGTCGGCGATCCTTCACGCCCCCCTCTGTCCTGCCGGACATCTCCCTCACTTGGGGGGAGATCAGCTGTCATCTCGGCCTTCGCAAATTTTCGACGCAAGAGAGGCGCGGTCGGAGAAGCTGCCAATCTCCCCCCAAGTGGGGGAGATGTCCGGCAGGACAGAGGGGGGCGCGAAGGAATGCGACGTCTCTGCACTCGCAAGTGGCGCGTCGCACCCATGACCACCTTCACCCCAACCACATCGGCCGAAGTTCTCTCCACCGTGCAATGGGCGGCGGCGGAGGAGTCGCCTTTGGAAACCATCGGCCACGGCTCCAAGCGCGGCATTGGCCGTCCACAGCAGAGCGAGCACACGCTCGACCTGTCGAAACTCACTGGCGTCACCCTCTACGAGGCGGCCGAACTGGTGCTGTCGGCGAAAGCCGGCACGCCGCTCTCCGAGATCGAAAGCTTGCTGGCGGAGAACAGCCAGCAGCTTGCCTTCGAGCCGATGGATTACGGCCCGCTGCTCGGCGGTATCAAGGGTAAAGGCACGATCGGCGGCGTGCTCGCGGCGAACCTGTCAGGCCCGCGCCGGCTGAAGGCGGGTGCGGCGCGTGACCACATCCTGGGTATCAACGCGGTTGCCGGTCGCGGCGAGGCGTTCAAGTCCGGCGGGCGCGTCGTCAAGAATGTCACCGGTTACGATCTGTCGAAGCTGATGGCCAACAGCTGGGGCACACTGGCCGTGCTCACCGATGTCACCTTCAAGGTGCTGCCGGCGGCCGAGACCGAAGTCACGCTTGCCGTCCGTGGCCTGCTCGACGATGCGGCGGCAAGCGCCATGGCGCTGGCGCTCGGTTCCAGCGCCGAAGTGTCGAGCGCTGCCCATCTGCCCGAACGCATCGCCGCGCGCGTTGCCGGCGGCACACTCGGCGCTGACGCCGCGACGCTGCTGCGCGTCGAAGGCTTTGGCCCTTCGGTCGCCTATCGTATCGAGGCGCTGAAGACCCTGTTGAAAAACGCAGGTCCGCTACAGGAGATTGCCGGCGAGGCCTCGCATGCCGTCTGGCGCGACGTCAGGGATTGCGCGCCCTTCGCCGATGGCACTGAAAAGCCGGTCTGGCGCGTCTCCATGGCGCCGTCCCAGGCGCACCAGATGGTGCTGACGCTGCGCATGCAGATCGGCGTCAGCGCCTTTTACGACTGGCAGGGCGGGCTGGTCTGGCTGCGCATGGAAGAGGGTGATCCCGAGGCCGGCCTGCTGCGCGGGCTGATCCGAAAGCATGGCGGCGGCCACGCGACGCTGGTGCGCGCCGCGCCCGCGCATCGCGCCGCCGTGCCGGTGTTCGAGCCGCAGGCGCTGCATCTGGCGGCGCTGTCGGCGCGGCTCAAGGCTGAGTTCGATCCCAAGGCCATCCTCAATCCCGGCCGCATGGCTTAGGACCAGAACGAGATGCAAACCAATTTCTCCCTTGCCCAGCTGGCTGATCCACATGTCGCGGAATCGGAAAAGATCCTGCGCAAATGCGTGCATTGCGGCTTCTGCACCGCCACCTGCCCGACCTATGTGACGCTTGGCAACGAGCTCGATTCGCCGCGCGGGCGGATTTACCTGATCAAGGACATGCTGGAGAACGGCCGTCCGGCCGACAAGGAGATCGTCACCCATATCGACCGCTGCCTGTCTTGCCTGGCCTGCATGACCACCTGCCCGTCGGGCGTGAATTACATGCATCTGGTCGACCACGCCCGCGCCCATATCGAGGAGACCTACAGGCGGCCACTGCTCGACCGGCTGACCCGCGTCATGCTGGCCTTCGTGCTGCCCTATCCCAAGCGCTTTCGCGCCGCGCTGAAACTCGCGAGACTGGGCAAGCCGTTCATTGGCCTGTTCGAAAAGCTGCCAGCCCTGAAGCCGCTCGCTGCGATGCTGAAACTGGCGCCGGCCTCGATTCCCGCGGTCTCGCCGATGGCTTCTCCCGGCATCCATGCCGGCAAGGGGACGAAGAAAGGCCGCGTTGCCATCCTCACCGGTTGCGCGCAATCGGTGCTCGATCCCGCCATCAATGAGACGACGATCGCGCTGCTGACCAGGCTCGGCGTTGAAGTCGTGGTGCCGCAGGGCGAGGCCTGCTGCGGCGCGCTGGTCCATCATATGGGCCGCGAGGAAGCAGCCCTTGCCTCGGCGAAGCAGAATGTCGATGCCTGGACACGCGCCATCGACCAGGGCGGGCTCGACGCCATCGTCATCACCGCATCGGGCTGCGGCACCACCATCAAGGACTACGGCTTCATGCTGCGCCTCGATTCGGCCTATGCGGAGAAGGCCGCGAAGGTCTCGGCGCTGGCCAAGGACATCACCGAATATCTCTCGTCCCTCGACCTGCCGGAGCCGGTGCGCAAGCCCGGAACAGTCGTCGCCTATCACTCGGCCTGCTCGATGCAGCACGGCCAGAAGATCACCCGCCAGCCGAAGGAACTGCTCGCCAAGGCCGGCTTCATCGTGCGCGAGCCGCCCGAGGGCCATTTGTGCTGCGGCTCCGCCGGTACCTACAACATCCTGCAGTCGGAGATTTCGGCCAAGCTGCGCGACCGCAAAGTGAAAAACATCGAGGCGACCGGCGCCGAGATCGTCGCAACCGGCAACATCGGCTGCATCACGCAGATCGCGTCCGCCGCCAAGCTGCCGGTGGTGCATACGATCAAGCTGCTGGACTGGGCCTATGGCGGCCCGAAGCCGGAAGGCGTGTCCGAGGGAAGACTGGTCGCAACTGAGTAAGCGTCTACTCCGCCGCCAGCCTGCCCACCGTTCCATAGGTCGCCTGGTAGCGTGCCCGCTGGCGGCTGAGCGCGACCATGGTGTTGCGCAACAGGATCGCCACGGTGATCGGGCCGACGCCGCCCGGCACCGGCGTGATCCAGGACGCGACTTCCTTGACGCTCTCGGTGTCGACGTCGCCGACGATGCGGCTTTGCCCGTCCGGGCCGATCTCGGAATTGATGCCGATGTCGATGACGGCGGCACCGGGCTTTACCATGTCGGCCTTGATCAGCCTCGGCTTGCCGACGGCGACGAACAGCGCATCGGCGCGGCGCGCATGGGCGGCCACCGAGCGCGTCATGTGATGGCACACCGTCACCGTCGCCCCTTCGCTCATCAGCAGAAAGGCGATCGGCTTGCCGACGATTTCGGAATGGCCGACGACGACGACTTCCAGCCCTTTGAGGTCGAGGCCGGTTTCCTTCAGCAGCTCGACAGAGGCCGCCGCCGTGCAGGGCGCGAGGTCGAGCTGGTTGTAGACGATGTTGCCGATCGAGGCCGGGTGCATGCCCTCGACATCCTTCAGCGGATGCACCGCCGCCTGCAGCGTCTTGATCGGGATGTGTGCAGGCACCGGCCGCTGGATGATGATGCCGGTGACGCGCGGGTCGGCGTTGAGGCCATGGATTGCCGCTTCGAGTTCGCCGGCGCTGATATCGGCGGGGAACCGCCGCTCCTCGAAGCCGATGCCGGCAAGCGCGGCCTTGGCGCGCTGGTTGCGCACATAGACATCGACCGCATCGGTATCGCCGACGGTGATCGACACCAGCTTGGGTGGAAAACCCTCGGCGGTAGCAATGGCAGCATCCTCGCGCACGGCGGCGATGATGCGCTGGGCGACCGGGCCGCCCCGGAGATAGCGGCTGTCGTCTGGCTGAGACATGGCAGGACTTTCGTAGCGAATTTGGCCGCCCCTATAGCAGGGGAAATGTGGCAAGGGCAGCGTGAAAGCGAACCGTCATCCCCCTGCCGCGACGTTCTGGCGCAGCTTGGCTCCGGCGCGGTCGACAGCGCCACAAAGAGAAAGGGCAGCGCGGTTCCCCGTGCTGCCCTTTCCTGACTGGCCGCATCCCCACACGGCCCGTCCCCCGTAAACCCTTGCCGATTCCTGAAGGTCCAGCCTTCCGGACCAGCTGATTCGCTGACCGACTATATCACGACAACAGTCGTTCCAACATTGACCCTCTCGTAAAGGTCAACCACGTCCTCGTTGCGCATGCGGATGCAGCCGGACGACACGGCGCCGCCGATCGTCCACGGCTGGTTGGTGCCGTGAATGCGGTATTCCGTCGTGCCGAGATAGAGCGCGCGGGCGCCGAGCGGGTTCTCTTCGCCGCCGGCCAGATAAGTCGGCAGATAACGGCCCTTGGCGGCCTCGCGCTTGATCATCTGCGCCGGCGGGCGCCAGTCCGGCCAGACGCGCTTGTTGGTGATCTTGTGCGTGCCCGACCATTCGAAGCCCGGCTTGCCGGTGCCCACGCCATAGCGCCGCGCCTTGCCGTTCTTCTCGACCAGGAACAGGAAATTCTGCGTCGTATCGATGACGATGGTGCCCGGCTTCTGCGGGCCGTCATAGGCGACTTCCTGCGGCAGATAGAGCGGGTTGATCTGCGGCCGCATCACCACGCGCTTGGCCGGAGCCTGCACCGAAGCGGTACGCACCCGGTCGGGCTGCGCCGGCTGTGCATAGCGAACGCGCGGCTGCTGGATCACCTGGCGGCTCTGCCGCACGATGCCGGGCGCCCGGCCAAGCTGCAGCACCCAGGGTGCCGAAAGGTCGGGGCTCACCATCACCGGCGGCCTGTCGGCATAGCGGTCGTTGGCGGCAGACGAGGTGACGCCGGCGGCCAGAATGGCCACGGCGCCGAGCACGGAACGCAAAAAGATCTTCATCGGAACGCACCTTGATCGTCGAACGGACGGAGGCGGAACTTGCCTCCGGTTGCGCGATCCTTGGCGCGAAGCCGCAACCGAAACATGAATCGGAATGCGTAAAATGCGGAACTGTCAGTAAACCTTTTGGTGTGGTTACCGCCGCGTTCAGGAATCTGGTAAAGCCGCGGTAAATGCAGCGCTGAGCCGCATTAACGAATGGGTTTTACCATGGACAATGGAAATACTGGACTGCTGACCGGCGCCGATGGGATCACGCGCTGCTTCTGGCACGGCAATCTGCCGGACTATCTGCACTATCACGACCATGAATGGGGTAGGCCGGTCGCCGACGACCGCAGGCTGTTCGAAAAGATCTGCCTCGAAGGCTTTCAGTCCGGCCTGTCCTGGCTGACCATTTTGCGCAAGCGCGAGAACTTTCGCGAGGCCTTCGCCGGTTTCGACTTCGACAAGGTCGCCGCCTTCACCGACGAGGATGTCGAGCGCCTGCTCGGCAATGCCGGCATCATCCGCCACCGCGGCAAGATCGTTTCGACCATCAACAATGCCAAACGCGCGCGCGAAATGGTCGATGAGTTCGGCTCGCTGGCCGCATGGTTCTGGAAGTTCGAGCCGAGCAGGGAGGAGCGGCCAGAGATCGTCGACCTGGCGCATCTGCGCGCCAACCCGACGACGGCGGTCTCGGTCAGGATTTCGAAGGAACTGAAGAAGCGCGGCTGGAGTTTTGTCGGGCCGACGACGGTCTACGCCTTCATGCAGGCAATGGGCCTGGTCAACGACCACCTCGAAGGGTGTGTTTGCCGCAAGGAGGTCGAGAAGGACAGGAAGGCATTCAAGCGGCCGAAGTAGCGCCTCTTTTTCTCTTCTCCCCCTTCACGGGGAGGTGAGGAGTGGTCCGCGTAGCGGGCGGAAAGCCAATTGCTTGGCTTTTCGAACGACGAACGCCCGAAGGGCGGATGAAGGGCGGCGCGAACCTTCGAAAGCTGACGCTAAACTCCGCTAGCGCCCGTCAAAAACAACCCCGCGACAATCGCCGCCAGCGCCGCAAAGGCCGGATAGATCACCAGCAGCCCAGTCATCAGCGCCTCGCGCATCGTCGAGCCCTTGCGCTCGTCGGCAGTGACCTCAAACGGACCGAGGCTCGCCGTCACCGGCGCACGGCTCTCGGCCGGCCGCAGCCGGACTTCATGCAAGCCGTCGTCTCTGATGTCGAATTTCTGTGCCGCAGTCATGGCCCCAACCCCTTGTTTCGGCGCGCTTATCGGCTCCGATTGTGTCGGCACGATGCCGCACCGATGGCGGAATTGTTTCCTTTTGGTGCGTTTTGTTTCGAGAGCTAGCGCCTCTCCCTTGTGGGAGAAGGTGGCCGAGCGAAGCTCGGTCGGATGAGGGGTGTTCCAGCTTGGCCAGGACGGCGATCCTTCGCGCACCCCTCATCCGTCTCGACGCTGCGCGCCGATCCACCTTCTCCCACAGGGGAGAAGGCAAGGGGCGCTAACCCTTGCCGCACAAAGCCGCTTCGGTTAGGACACGCCCACTCCAAACAAGTCATCGACTACTTAGCGAAAAGACCCATCCCATGGCCGACAAATCGGAAAAGACGAAAGCGCGGCTGCCGCGCGGCTTTGCCGACCGCAGCGCCGACGATATCCGTGCCGTCGAGAAGATGATGGCGACGATCCGCTCGGTCTATGAACTCTACGGTTTCGAACCGGCCGACCAGCCGCTGATCGAATACACCGATGCGCTCGGCAAATTCCTGCCTGACCAGGACCGGCCGAACGAAGGCGTGTTCTCCTTCCAGGACGATGACGAGCAGTGGCTGTCGCTACGCTACGATTTGACCGCGCCGACGGCGCGTTTTGTCGCCGAGAACTTTGAGCGACTGCCAAAACCCTATCGCAGCTACCGCTCCGGCTGGGTGTTCCGCAACGAAAAGCCCGGCCCCGGCCGCTTCCGCCAGTTCATGCAGTTCGACGCCGACACTATCGGCACGCCGGGCGTCGCCGCCGACGCCGAGATGGCAATGATGATGGCCGACGTCATGGAGGCGCTCGGCATCAAGCGCGGCGACTACGTCATTCGCGTCAACAACCGCAAGGTGCTCGATGGCGTGCTGGAAGCGATCGGCCTTGGCGGTGACGAGACTGCAGGGCGCCGCCTGACCGTGCTGCGGGCTATCGACAAGCTGGACAAGCTCGGGCCGGAAGGCGTGAAGCTTCTGCTTGGTCCGGGTCGCTGGGATGGTGGCAAGGAAGGCGAGGGTGACTTTGCCAAGGGCGCTGGACTGAATGAGGTGCAAGCCGGGGCCGTCCTTCTCGCGACAGCGAGGGAACAGGCGCGCCAGGATTCTAATGTGGGTGCGAACGCGATCTATCAGGAAGGCGTTGGCGAGCTCTCGACCATTGAAGCCTTGGTCAGGGCGGCCGGATACGGCGAAGATCGTATCGCCATGGACCGCTCCGTCGTTCGTGGCCTCGAATACTACACTGGCCCCGTCTTCGAGGCCGAGCTTCTGGCCGAGATCCCCAATGAGGACGGCCAGATCGTGCGCTTCGGCTCGGTCGGCGGCGGTGGGCGCTACGATGGCCTGGTCTCGCGCTTCCGTGGCGAGCCGGTGCCGGCGACGGGCTTTTCCATCGGCGTCTCCCGCCTGATGACGGCGCTGAAGAACCTCGGCAAGCTGGACACCACCGATGTCATCGCGCCGGTCGTCGTGCTGGTGATGGACAAGGATACCGAAAGCCTCGGCCGCTACCAGAAGATGGTTGCACAACTGCGCGCTGCCGGCATCCGCTCCGAAATGTATCTCGGCGGCGCCGGCATGAAGGCGCAGCTGAAATACGCCGACCGCCGTGGCAGCCCGGTCGCCATCATCCAGGGCGGCGACGAGCGCGCCAAAGGCGAGCTGCAGATCAAGGACCTGATCGAAGGTGCCCGCATGTCGGCTGAGATTACCGACAACGCCGAATGGCGGGCAGCAAGGCCTGCACAGGTGACGGTGGCGGAAGGCGAGCTGGTCGCCGAGGTGAAGAAGATCTTGGCGGCGCAGGCCGAGGAACGAGCGAAATGATGAGCGCTGCGCTGTTCTTCCCTTCTCCCCTTGTGGGAGAAGGTGGATCGGCGCGGAGCGCCGAGACGGATGAGGGGTGTTCCAGAGAACGCCAACGCCTCGTTCCGTCACGCACCCCTCATCCGACCGAGCTTCGCTCGGCCACCTTCTCCCACAAGGGGAGAAGGGAAGGGCACGTTTCATGACCTCCCGCCCCGCCATCTCAACCGAAATCACCAACCTCTTCGCCACCCGCAACACCCATGCGGTGGAAGTGGCCGTGCTGCAGCCGGCCGATCCGTTCCTCGACATGGCCGGCGAGGATCTGCGCCGCCGCATTTTTCTTACCGAAAGCGAGATCGGCAAGACGCTGTGCCTGCGGCCTGAATTCACCATTCCCGTCTGCCTCGACCATATCGCCTCCCAGGCCGGCACGCCGCGCCGCTATTCCTACCTCGGCGAAGTGTTTCGCCAGCGCCGCGAGGGCGGCAACGAGTTTTTCCAGGCCGGCATCGAGGATCTCGGCGACCGCGATACGGCTGAGGCCGACGCCCGTTCGCTGGCCGATGCGCATGCTCTGCTGCAGCTGGTGCTGCCGGGCCAACCCCTGGCGATCATGCTCGGCGACCAGACCATCTTCGAGGCGGTGCTGGCGGCGCTCGGCCTGCCGCGTGGCTGGCGCATGCGGTTGGCGCGCGCCTTCGGCTCCGCGCCAATGCTGCAGGCGGCGCTCGCCGATCTCGCCAACCCGCCACGCAACGGCCAGCTTGACGGCGATGTCGCCGCGCTTGTCCTCGACGGTGATCTCGAAGCGCTGTCTGCCCACATTGCTGGTGGCATGGAAGAAGCCGGCCTGCTGGTATCCGGCGGACGCACGCCAGCCGACATTGCCCGGCGATTGATCGAAAAGGCCGAACTGCGCAGCGTGCGACTGTCGAACGAAGCCTTCGCGGCGCTGAAGACTTTTCTCGCCATCGACGTGCCGCTGGACGGGGCGAGTGCTGCGCTCGAAAGCTTCGCCGCCTCTGCCGGGCTTTCGCTCGGCGCGGCGCTCGAAAAATTCGCCGCCCGCGCCAAGGCCATCGAGGCGCATGGCCTGCCGGCAAAGACAATTCGCTACGACGCCGCCTTTGGCCGTCCGCTGGATTATTATACCGGCATCGTCTTCGAGATCGCGGCTGAAGGTGGTGAGCGGCCGCTGGCTGGCGGCGGTCGTTACGACCGGCTGCTGACACTGCTTGGCGCGAAAACGCCGATCCCCGGCGTCGGCTTCTCCGTCTGGCTCGATCGCATCGAAGCGCTGCGGGGAGAGCCGCAATGATCACGCTGGCAATCCCGTCGAAAGGCCGGCTCAAGGAGCAGGCGCTGGAGGTGCTGGCCAAGGCCGGGCTTGCCGTCAGCCTGCCCGGCGACGAGCGCCAGTACCGCGCCCGCATCGACGGAGCCGAAGGCATCGAGGTGGCGTTCCTGTCGGCATCGGAAATTGCCGGCGAGATCGGGCAGGGTTCGGTCGACCTCGGCATCACCGGCGAAGATCTGTTGCGCGAAAACCTGGCAGATTGGGAAGCGCGCACCGAGATCGTCGCCCGTCTCGGCTTCGGCCACGCCGATGTGGTTGTGGCCGTGCCCGGCATTTGGCTCGACGTCGATACCATGGCCGACCTCGACGATGTCGCCGCCGATTTCCGCCAGCGCCATGGCCGGCGGCTGCGCATCGCCACCAAATACTGGCGGCTGACGCAACAATTCTTCTCGCAAAAGCACGGCATCCAGGTCTACCGCATCGTCGAAAGCCTCGGCGCCACCGAAGGCGCACCGGCGGCAGGCCTGGCCGACGTCATCGTCGACATCACCACCACCGGCTCGACCTTGCGCGCCAACCATCTCAAGGTGCTGGCCGACGGCGTTGTGCTCAAGTCGCAGGCTTGTCTGGTGGCTTCGAAGAAGGTGCGTGCAGCGCCCGATCAGGCGCTGTTGCGCGATATCGCCGCGAAGATGAGCGCCCTCCCTCCCCCTTTGAGGGAAGGTGGATAGCCGCCGAAGGCGGCTGGACGGGTGGGGTCGCTACGGCAGTGCTCCACCTCTGGTCAAAGCCAGATAGAGGTCGAGGCGGTTGAGGTGACCCCACCCGCCTCGCTTCGCTCGACACCCTCCCCTCGAGGGGGAGGGGTACCATCGACGGGATTTCCACAGCCCCATCAGGCTGATAGGTTCGGCCTATCCCGGGAGGAGACGGCGATGGCGATCAATCTCGACGAACTCAACAACGCCACCAATCTGCGCGAGCGCGGCAGGGCTTTCATCGCGCCGCTCGATGGCCGGGCGCATGTTTCGGGCGATCGTTCGGTGCCGCTGCTCGACAAGACCATCCCCGAACTGTTTTCCGACACGGTCAGCAAATACGCCACGCAGGATGCTGCCGTCTTCGTCGGCCAGGACAAGCGCTTCACCTGGAGCGAACTGTCGGACACCGTCGATACGCTCGCCGCCGGCTTCCTGGCGCTTGGCCTGGAAAAGGGCGACCGCGTCGGCATCTGGTCGCCCAACCGCTGGGAATGGCTGGTGACGCAGTTCGCCACCGCCCGCATCGGCCTGATCCTGGTCAACATCAACCCGGCCTACCGGCTGACCGAGCTCGAATATGCCCTCAACAAGGTTGGCTGCAAGGCGCTGGTGACGGCGGCCAATTTCAAGACCTCCGACTATCTCGGCATGATCGAGACGCTGGCGCCGGAGCTCGCCAAGGCCACCCCCGGCAAGCTCAAGGCGCAGAAACTGCCGACGCTGAAGATCGTCATCCGCATGGGCGACGACAATTCGCCCGGCATGTTCAATTTCGCCGATGTGCTATCGATGGCCGGGCGCGACGAGCATGACAGCCTCGACCGCATCTCCGAGGGGCTGAAGCCCGGCGAGGCCATCAACATCCAGTTCACCTCAGGCACGACTGGCGCGCCCAAGGGCGCCACGCTGACCCACACCAACATCGTCAACAACGGCAATTTCGTCACCGCGGCCATCAAGCTCACTGTCGACGACCGGCTCTGCATTCCGGTTCCACTCTACCACTGCTTCGGCATGTCGATGGGCACGATGGGCTGTGTCACCAAGGGCGCCACGATGGTTTTCCCGGGCGAGGGGTTCGATGCCGGCGCGACGCTCAAGGCGGTGGCGCAGGAACGCTGCACCGGCCTCTACGGCGTGCCGACCATGTTCGTCGCCATGCTCGACCACGCCGACTTCGCCAGCTTTGACCTCTCCAGCCTGCGCACCGGCATCATGGCGGGATCGCCATGCCCGATCGAGGTGATGAAGAAAGTGGTCTCGCTGATGCACATGGAAGAAGTGACAATCGCCTATGGCATGACCGAGACCAGCCCGGTGTCGTTCCAGAGCAGCGTCGACGACCCGCTGGAAAAGCGCGTCTCCACTGTCGGCCGCATCCACCCGCATGTCGAGGTCAAGGCCATCGACGCCGAGGGCGCCACCGTCGCCGTCGGCGCGCCCGGCGAACTGTGCACGCGCGGCTATTCCGTGATGAAGGGCTATTGGGACGACGCGGAAAAGACCGCCGAGGCGATCGACAGCGATGGCTGGATGCACACCGGCGATCTCGCCACCATCGACGCAGAGGGCTATTGCAACATAGTCGGCCGGGTCAAGGACATGGTCATCCGCGGCGGCGAGAACGTCTACCCGCGCGAGGTCGAGGAATTCCTCTACCGCCATCCCAAGGTCAAGGAGGTGCAGGTGTTCGGCATTCCCGACGCCAAGTACGGCGAGGAGCTGTGCGCCTGGATCGTGCTGAAACCCAACCAGATCGCCACCGAGCAGGAGATCAAAAACTTCTGCGCCGGCCAGATCGCCCACTACAAAATCCCCCGCTACATCCGCTTCCGCACCGAATTGCCGATGACGGTGACCGGCAAGCCGCAGAAATTCCTGATGCGCGAGGCGATGGTGGAGGAACTGGGGCTGGTGGTGCAAAAGACAGCGTAAAGCGGTTACTTAGCCGCAGTTCGCGCCGGTAGGCATCTTGCCTTACCGTACAGGCTTGGCAGGATAGTTCCCGTGTGGACGCGGCCACTAGTTTGCGGCAGTGAGTTCGATCTGCTCGACCCCCGCCGCGATATTGATGCCAGTTTCGCCCTCGACTGCGAGCGGTTGAAGTGCAAAGGCTTTCTCAGTTCCACCAAGCAGGACATCGGCGCCAAGTCCAAGGCCCGCGGCCGCTTCTGCATCGACGCCATCATATTTTCCGGTTAGTAGGCCATTGTCCTTCGCAGCCGAACCGCTCACGACGGCCCATATGAGATGGCCCTCCTTCACGTCGCCAAGTTCAATGCCGAATTCGTTGATGGAGCCGGTGTAATTTTCCTTCGTGCCGTCATTCTTGGTGAATACGCAGGTCATTGTCTGTTTGCGCGTAATGATTTCGCCGATGCCAGTCGAGGTGTCGCATTTCAGGATACCGATCTGGACGTTCACCGCCCAGGCTGGCGCAGTCGGGACAAGCAGAAATGAAGCGCCCGCAAGAGCGAAGAGGCGGATGAGGGAGTGGAAAAGCATGTCAGATTTTCCTTGGCTGAGTTGCGATGCGTCCGATGGCGGGCAAATCTCCTTGGCTCTCTTGCCGTGCCTAGCCGGGAAGCGTGGACGTGACCTCCCGCTTCCCTTTGCGCTCGGCGCGCCATTCCTCAAACCGCTGCAAGATCACGAAGAAGGCAGGCACGAAGAGAACAGCAAGGCAGGTGGAGGCGATCATGCCGGAGAAGACCGTGATGCCGATCGATTTGCGCGCACTGGCTCCGGCACCCGTCGCCAGCACCAGTGGCGCGACGCCGAGGATAAAGGCGAAGGACGTCATCAAGATGGGGCGGAAGCGGGCGCGCGCGGCCTCGATCGCCGACTCGACGATCGGTTTGCCGGCGGCGCGCAATTCGCGCGCGACCTCGACGATCAGAATGGCGTTCTTGGCCGACAGCGCAATCAGCAGGATCAGGCCGATCTGGACATAGAGGTTGTTATCGATGCCGAGCCCGGTGAGGACCAGCACCGGGCCGACCAGCGAAAGCGGCGCGGCGAGCAATATCGAGATCGGCGCCAGCCAGCTCTCATACTGGCCCGCCAGCACCAGATAGACCAACAGCAGTCCCATGCCGAACACCAGGTAGATCTGGCTGCCGACGAGCTTTTCCTGGAAGGAGAGCGCAGTCCACTCGTAGCCGGTCCCGGGAGGCAGCGTGTCGGCCGCGGCCGCTTCCATCAGCTTGATCGCGTCACCTGATGAGAAACCCTGCGCCTGCACGCCAAGGACCGATGCGGAGGGATAGAGGTTATAGAGGCTGATCAGCGAGGGGCCGACGCTTGGCGTGACCGTCAGCACCGTGCCAAGCGGGATCATATCGCCGTTCTGGTTGCGCACCGTCAGGCGGCCGATGTCCTCGGGCGACAGGCGGAACTGAGAATCGCCCTGCACATAGATCTGGAAGACCCGCCCGAACTTGTTGAATTGGCTGACATAGGTGGAGCCTAGATAGCCGGCGAGCGTCTGAAACACCTGGTCGGTGGTCAGCCCGAGCATCTGTACCTTTTCGCGGTCGAACTCGACCTGGTATTGCGGGACGTTGGATCGGAACGTTGCCGATACGCGCTGGATGCCGGACTGCGTCGCTGCTGCCCTGGTCAGCGCGCTGGTCGCGCCCTGCAACTTCGCAAGGTCGAAACTGCCGTCACGCAACTCGACCTGCATGGTGAAGCCGGCGGCGTTGCCGATGCCCTGGATCGGCGGCGGTGGCAGCACCAAGACATTGCCGTCCGCCATGTCTGACAGGTTCTTGTTCAGCGTCGCATAAAGCGAGGCGAGATCCTCACCCTTGCCCCGCACGCTCCAGTCCTTGAGGATGATGTAGGCAACGCCGGCATTTGCTAAAGTCGAGTTGTTGTCGAGGGCCGATAAGCCGGCGATCGTCACCACCTGGTCTACGCCCGGCGTTGCCTTCGCGATCTTCGAAATCTGCTGCAGCGTCTCCTGCGTACGGCCGAGGGACGCGCCGTCAGGCAGTTGCACCGAAGCGAGCAGATAGCCTTGGTCCTCGATCGGAATGAAACCGGTGGCCACGCGCGACATGCCGTAGCCCGCCGCGCCAATGATGAGCAACGCGATTATGCCCATCACCGTGCTGTGGCGCACCATGGATCCGATTAGGCGGGCGTAGCCGTTTTCCGCCCGCTGATAGACGGCATTGAAGCTGCGGAAGAAGGCGTTTCGCTTGTCCAGCGGCACCGGCTGCCTCAGCCAGGTCGCGCACTGCGTGGGCTTCAGCGTTGCCGCGTTGACGGCGCTGATCAAGGCAGTTGCCGCGATCACCAATGCGAATTGCGCATACATCTGCCCTGTCAGGCCGGGCAGGAACGCAGCCGGCAGGAACACCGCCATCAACACAAGCGTGATGCCGATGATCGGCCCGAACAGCGCATTCATGGCCGCGACCGCCGCATCGTGGCCAGACATGCCGCGCTCCATGTTGTGCGCGGCCCCCTCGACCACAACGATGGCGTCGTCGACGACGATACCGATGGCAAGCACGATGGCGAACAGGGTCGACAGGTTGACGGTAAAGCCAAGCGCGAGCATCGCCGCGAAGGCCCCGATGATGGTCACCGGCACGGTCGTTGCCGGCACCAGCATCGCCCGCCAGTCCTGCAGGAAAAGCAAGATGACGATCAGCACCAGCACCGCGGCCTCAAGCAGCGTCTTATAGACTTCGTCGATCGCTTGGCTGACGAAGATCGTGGTGTTGAACGGGATCGAGTAAGCAAGGCCTTGCGGGAACTCGCCAGACAGTTCCTTCATCCTGGCCTCGACTTTGCCGGCCACGTCGAGTGCGTTGGCGCCGGGCGACAGGAAGATGGCCAGGCCAGCCGCCTGCTGGCCGTCGAGATTGAAGAATTGCCCATAGGTCTGGGCACCGAGCTCGACCCGGCCGACGTCGCGCACGCGGGTCAGGTCGCCGTTGGCGCCGGTCTTGACGATCACCGCGCCGAACTGATCGGGGTCGTCAAGGCGGCTGGACACTTCGATCGTATATTGGAAGGACTGTCCGTCGGGCGCCGGCGGCGCGCCAACCTGGCCCGCGGTGACCTGCTCGCTTTGCTGCTGCAGCGCCTGGACGACGTCCTGGGTGGTAAGACCGCGCACCTGCATCTTCTGCGGGTCGAGCCAGACGCGCATCGAATACTGCCCGGCGCCGAACACGTTCACGTTGCCGACACCTGGTATCCGGGAGAGCTCGTCCTTCAGCCGGATGGTTGCGTAGTTGGCGAGATAAAGGCTGTCGTATTGTTTGTCCGGTGACGTCAGCGTGACGATCTCGAGGATGGAGGTCGATTTCTTCTGGACGTTGACGCCCTGCACCTGCACTGCCTGCGGCAGCGATGCGAGCGCAGTGGACACCCGGTTCTGGACACGCACCTGCGCCTGGTCGAGGTCCGTGCCGATCTGGAAAGTGACGGTCAGATTGTAGCTGCCATCCGACGCGGAGAAGGACTGCATGTAGAGCATGCCCTCGACGCCGTTGACCTGCTGCTCGATCGGCAGCGCCACCGTGTCGATAACCGAGCGCGCGCTGGCGCCAGGATAGCGTGTGGTCACCGAAACGGTCGGCGGCACCACGTCGGGATATTGCGCCACCGGCAGGCCGAAGAGCGAGACCAGGCCGATGACGACCATGAGGACGGCGATTGCATTGGCCAGGACCGGCCGCTCGATGAAGAATTTGGAGATCATTTGGCAGCGCCGTCGGCCGCAGCCGCTTCCAGCGTTTTCACCTGCGGCTCGATCTTCTGGCCGGGCACGGCCGTCAGCAAGCCGGAGACCAGGACGCGGTCTTCCGCGGTGATCCCCTTGCTGATCACGCGCAAGGCACCGACAAGCTGGCCGATCTCGACCGGACGTTCCTCGACGACGTCGTCCTTGCCTGCAACGAGCAGGTAGCGACCCCTCTGGTCGCTTCCGATCGCCCGGTCGGGAACCAGCAGCACGTCCGGTTCCTCTCCCAGCGGCACGCGCACGCGCACGAAGTAACCCGGAAGCAATGCCCGATCGTCGTTGGGCAGCACGGCGCGCACCGCGAGCGTGCCGGTGGTGGCCGTAACTTCAGGGGAGGCGTAGTCCAGCATTCCCTTGTGCGGATAGCCTGTCTCGTTCTGCAGGCCGACTTCGGCCGGTATCTTCTTGAGGTCCTGGCCGGTCAGGCCTCGTTTGGCCATGGCGGCGCGAATGCGCAGCACGTCCTGCTCCGAGATGTTGAAGTTGACATAAATGGGCGCGAGCTGAACGATGGTCGCCAGCGTAGTCGCGCTGCCGGCGCCAACCAGTTGCCCGATCGACACCTGGCGGGCGCCGACGATTCCGGCAAACGGCGCCTTGACCTCGGTGTAGCTTAAATTGAGCTGGGCCTGCTCGACGTCGACGGCGCTCTGCTTCTGCTTGGCGGCGTCGACATCCGCCGCGGCGGCAGACTGATCGAGGGTCGATTGCGAAATGATCTTCTGTGATAGCAGTTCCTGCTGCCGCTTGAGGTCGGCTCCGGACTGCTTGGCGGAGGCGTCGGCCGAACCCTGCCCGGCCTGGGCCTGTTCGAGTGCCAATTGGTAGGTATCCTGTTCGATCAGGAACAGCCGGGTACCAGCCTTGACCTCATCTCCGTCCTTATAGTCGATTTCCTGGATGAAGCCGGAGACACGCGCAACCAGCGGCGTCGTGTTCACCGCCGCGGCGCTGCCTGTGGCCTCGAGATAGGGGGTTACAGTCTGCTTGACCGGAAGTGCTACATCTATCTTGGGTGGCGGGGGCGGCACGTAACTGTTTTCATTGCTGCAGGCGCACAATAAAATTGCTGCAAGCGCGAATGAACCAGCCGTCGGCGCGGCTCTCCTCCATGAGAAAACCATTTTGCCCCTCTGAATACTTCGCTATATATATCGTATTGCTGTGAAATTGCGTGAACCTAGCTTTTTTTGGGGAGTTTGTCATGCGGATTGCGTTAACCGTGCTTTTTCTGGCAACTCAAGTGACGGTCAATGTCGCATTTGCGCAGACTGCGGCCGAGCGCGAAGCCTGCCAGTCTGACTACGAGAAATTCTGCAAGGGGGTGGAGCAGGGCGGAGGCCGCATCATCAAGTGCCTGAACGATCATCTGGGTGACCTGACGCCGCAATGCCAGAAGGTCGTCAAGGAGAATACGCCCCAATAGGGCCACCGCAATTCCAGCAAAAGTGCGCGGTGATTTTGCCTCAGGAATTGGGATAGGGTGCTCTAGGGCTCGGCCTATCCGACGACTGAGCGGGATCAGCGAACGCTGGCCGGCAAGGCCCGCTGATCTCGTGGAATGTTGGCTGGATGCTTGAAGACAGGCCTACGCAAACGCCCAAGGTTGCAACATCCAAGGCCGCATCGGGCGGTTTCGGGCGATCGGTGGTGTCTTGGGTGATGCCTTTGGGTGCCTTGGCCATGGCTCTCGCGGTGAGGGCCAGCGGCCTTTCGGTCGACCAAGGATCGCTGAACCTCAGGATCCTCGTTGGCGCGCTGTCGAGCGCGATCATGTTCACCACCATTTTCGTGGTGCTCGAGCATGCCGAGGCAGTCGCCCGGCGCGTGGGGGAGCCGTTTGGAACCTTGGTGCTGACTTTTGCGGTGACGGCGATCGAAGTGTCGATCATCGTTTCCATGATGTTGCACGGAGAAAACAATCCGACGCTGGCTCGCGAGTCCGTTTTCTCGACGGTGATGATCACCTCCACCGGCGTCGTCGGCATATGCCTCACGCTTGGCGGCTGGCTTCATCGCAAGCAGGCTATCGTCCGGCAAGGGACCAGCGCCTACCTGTCGGTGCTGACCGCGCTGACCGTGATGACGCTTATTCTTCCGACCTACACCCAGGCCACGGGTCCAGGCACGTTTTCGGCGGCTCAGCTTGGTTTTGTAAGCGTCCTTTCGGTGCTGCTCTACGCGGGCTTCGTGTTTGCCCAGACTGTCCGGCACCGGGAGGACTTCGTCCAGGGACAGGCACACGACGCGCCGGTGCGAACGGCCTCCGCCGACGGCATTTTTGTCAGCGCCCTGTTGCTGTTGTGCGGGCTCATCGGAATAGTCATGCTCGCCGAGCAGGTCGCCGCAGGCGTGGAGGATGCGCTGGCCGCTTACGAGATAAAGCAGGCTGACAGCATTGTGGGCGCGTTGATAGCGGCACTGGTTTTGATGCCGGAGGCCATCTCGGCAATCCGCGCCTCCTTCAGGAATGAGCTGCAGCGAAGCCTGAACGTCGCGATGGGCTCGGCCTGCGCCACCATCGGTTTGACGATACCGGGGGTCGCGGCCGCCAGCCTGCTGACGGGGAGGGGATTGACCCTGGGACTTTCGGCCTCCGATGCCGTGCTTCTGGTTCTGGCGCTTTTCATATGCAGCGTGAGTTTCGGCACCGAAAGAACGACCTTCCTGACCGGCATGGTCCATGTCGTGGTGTTTCTTACGTATGTGTTTCTGATCTTTGTGCCGTGAAATTGTTGCCGGCCACTGATGCAGGGTCCGGCTATACCGGGGCTGCATCGACGATCTGGCCGCGCCTCAATGTAACGGAATCAATCGATCTGTTGAGGCATTCGCTCGCTGATGCTATATTAGAGAGGCTGCAGGTTAAGGAGAGGGGAAACCTATGGTCAGACGCGGTTTGTTTGCGCGCACATTTGCCATTGGAGCTTTGCTCGCGATTTCGTCGATGGCAGGCACCTCTGGATTCGGTTTCATCGCATCAGCGGAAGCAAAGACGGTCGTCATCCAGAAGACCACCATCTACATTACAACACTTCCAACGGGCTGCGTGAAGACCACCTATAGTGGTGGGATCGTGATCTGGAAGTGCGGCACGAAATACTACCAGCCCTACAAAAGCAGGTACGTGCTCATCTACATCAAATAGTGGGGACAGTATGGTGTGAGGCATAGAGCCCATTACTGTTGTATTTTTTACTTATGTATTTCTGATGTTTATACCTTGAGGCTTTGGTGCGATCTGGCGATCAGATGCAGGGATGAGGCGGCTGCCGGCTGACAAACCGCTACAGCTAGCTGAGAAGAGAACGCTTCCGCGAAGTAGGGATGGCTTCCATCCCTGGGGCTGTCGGAAACAGGCTCCTTGCGGTACATTGTCCTGGTTCAAGGGCGGCACGAAATGCCTCGCCGCATTGCGAGCGTGAGCGCCCTCGCCTCCGCCCTCGCACAATATTATTTTCGAAGTGGATCTTTGTTGGGGAACACGGTGGGGGGAATACTTGATGCCGTTGTCATAGGCGCCGGTTCGGCCGGGCTCGGTGCGAGCTATTTTCTGAAACAACGGGGGCTCAAGCATTGCGTGCTTGAACGAAGCCGCGTCGGCGAAACATGGCGAACACAGCGATGGGATTCCTTCCTGCTGAATTCGCCCAACATACGCTCGATCCTCCCCGGCGATGCCTACGACGGGCCGGATCCTTGGGGTGCAATCACACACCACGAATTCGTCGCCTATCTGGAGAGCTACATAGAGCGGCACCGATTGCCGGTGAGAACCGGGAGTCCGGTGCAGAAGCTGACAGGAGACAATGGTCACTATCGGATGACGACGCCGGATGGCACGGTTCGGGCGCGCAACGTGGTGATCGCGACTGGCAATCTGAATTGTCCGGTCCGCCCGCCCTGGTCCGCCGACCTGCCGCCGACACTTCGCCAGATCGACTCCTCCGCATATCGCAGTGCGGCCGCACTTGACGACGGTGCGGTGTTGGTGGTCGGCAGCGGCCAATCGGGCGGCCAGATTGCCGAAGACCTAGTTCTGGCTGGGCGCTCCGTCTTTCTGGCGACATGCCGCAATGGCCGCTGGGTGCGACACTATCGCGGCGGCAGCATGCTCAACTGGCTGACCTTGAGTGGTCATCTCGATCTCCCGCGCCGGGAACTAATCCTGCCATCCGGCAAATTGCCACCGCGCCCGCTGCTCGGCGCGACCCACACCATCAGCCTGCAGTCGCTCAGCGCGCAGGGCGTCGTTCTGCTTGGTCGATTCTTAGGGATGGACAACGAGAGCTTCGTCTTCGGCGATGAGCTTGACGACCATATTCGCTTTGCCGACGAGCTCTCCGCACATGCGAAGCGCCTGGTCGACCAGTATATCGAGCACACGGGCCTTCACGCGCCGCCAGCCGAGGATGACCCGGCCGAAACGGTTGAGCCGCGACTGCCGAGCCCACCCATACGCTCGATCGACCTGGCGGCCAGCAGGATTTCTTCGGTAATCTGGTCTACCGGCTTTACTGGCGATTTCGGATGGATTGGGCTGCCCGGCGCGCTCGATGCAGTTGGTCAGCCCTTGCACGAGGACGGCATCGGCGTCGATCCCGGCATCTATTTCACCGGCCTCGATTTCGCATCAACGCGGAAGTCGGGCACGGTACCCGGCGTTGCCGAGGAGGCAGCCCGTCTGGTTGACCATCTCGCAAAGAGATGAGCCGATCTCGGATTGGATATTGAAGAAGACGAGGCGCCTCGATCTTGATGCGCGAGGCGATGGTGGAGGAGTTTGGGGCTGGTGGCGCAGAAGACAGCGTGACTCAAGCTTTCCACAGATACGGAAGCAGCAGGGACAGGACGCTGCGCGCTTCATTGGTCAATGCGCCGGAAATCTTCAGAAGCTTGCGTATCTGCGACAGCGTCGCCCACGAGGCCGCCGGGCCATCGGGGCATTCCAACCCGTCAGGTAGCTGGACGATGCGGTAGCGCACACGGTTGTGGTCGAAACGGCCGCCTTCGTCCGAAGCCCAGATGTCAGCGTGTACGATTCCTTCTTCAATGAGTTCGACGAGGGACCGCTGAAAGGGGTCGCGCAAATGCTTCGTGGCGGTCAATTGCAGGCTCGGGCCGAATTGAACGCATCACGAAAACCGATCTCCACGGCATGCAGCAACAGGAAGTGCAGCACACCGCCGCGCCGCTGACAGACCATCACCACATCCACGGCATGGAAGTCCGACAGCAGCGGCTGATCCCATCGCGGCACCTCGCGGTCGAGTGCCACGAATGATCTTGGCCAGTTCCACGTACTCGTCATGCCGCACCTTGTTGCGGCGCCACGCCAGGCAGATCGTGCATTGCGGCATTGGCTCCTGGAACGGCACGATCTTGAGAGGAGGGAAGCGCCAAGGTTTCCGCCATCATTCTTCATTTCAGACCGCGGATTTGAGGTGGTCGATGAAGGCGCGCAGCTTCGGGAGGATCTGGCGCTTGCCGGGATGATAGAGGAAGACGCCCGGCGTCGTCGCCGCGATGTCGTCCAGCACCGACTCAAGTTTTCCCTGGGCAATCGGACCTTCGACGACGGGTTGAGGGATCTGCGCGAGCCCAATCCCACGCATCGCGGCTCCGAGCAATGTCGGGTAGTCGTGGGCGATCAGCGGGCCGGAGACCATGGCCTCGATCGCCTCGTTGCCGTCGACGAATGTCCAGGGTGCGATGGCGCGGTTCGAGCGGCGCAAGCGTAGGCAGGCGTGGTGGCGCAAGTCGTCGATACGCTCGGGGCGGCCGTGGCGCGCAAGATAGTCAGGGCTGCCGACGACGACGAACGAGAAGGAAGGGGTCAGCCGCACCGCCACCATGTCGGTGGCAATGAACTGGCCGAGGCGAATGCCGGCATCGAACCCGCCGGTCGCCAGATCGACCATCTCGTCGCTCGCGGCGATCTCCAGTTCGATCTCGGGATAAGCCTGGCAGAATGACGCGATCACCGGCTCCAGGATCAACGGCACGACGGCGCGCGGCACTGACAGGCGCAGCAGGCCGGTCGGCCGCTGGCCGACATCACGCGCGGCCTCGCCTGCGGCGACGATCTCCTCGAAGGCAGGGCCGGCACGGTCGAGGAAGCGCTGACCGGCCTCGGTCAGACCGACGCTGCGTGTCGTGCGGACAAACAGCGCCGCGCCCATGCGCGCCTCTAGTGAGCGCACCGCCTGGCTCACGGCGGACGGCGTCACGCCGAGATCGGCGGCGGCGCGGCGGAAGTTGCTGTGCCTGGCGACAGCCAGGAACACCTCGACGCCCTCCAACCCACCGTGCCGGATTGTGTAGTTCTGCTTCATGGGTTGTTGTGATTACAGCGGCTAGTCGAACTATGGAAGCGGATTTAAGTAAGAGCTGAACCTCGGAGACATTTTGCCATGACCGATGAATTTGATGGGGTGCGCGACCACTATCGCGCGACCGGCCTGACTGAGCGGCTGAAGACGGCACTGGCTGCTCTCGGCCCGGAGGATCAGCTTCTCACGCCGCAGCAATTGGGTACCCTCGACCAGTTTCATACCCGTGGGCTTGCTGCCACCGCAGAGCTTGCCCAATTGGCGGGGATTGCCACCGGTATGTCGGTTTTGGATGTCGGCTCGGGCGTCGGCGGGCCGGCGCGCTTTCTGGCTGCGACCTATGGCTGCCGGGTTACCGGCGTGGACCTCAGCGAGCCTTTCGTGGATGCCGCGCGCTATCTGACCGAGCGCACGGGACAGAGCGGGCAATTGTTGTTCAAGACCGCCAGCGCCCTGGAGCTTCCATTCGATGACGGCCGTTTCGACATCGTGCTGCTGCAACATGTGGCGATGAACATCTCCGACCGGGCAGGGCTCTACCACGAGATTCGGCGCGTGCTGAAGCCAAGTGGCAGATTTGCCACCTTCGACGTCGTGTTGGGCGGCGGCGAGCCGCACTATCCGCTTCCCTGGGCGCAAACGCCGGCGACAAGCTACCTCCTGACAATCAACGCGACGCGCGAGGCGATCGAACCGGCCGGCTTCCGCATGCTGGCATGGCAAGACGACACCGAGATCGCCAGGGCCTGGTTCGCGCAGTTGCGTGCGTCGGGTCCTCCGCCTTCGCCCAATCTCGGCGTGGTGATGGGATCGGACTTTGCAGAGCTTGCAGCCAATTTGGGTCGAAATCTCATGGAAGGCCGGCTCGGCATCCTGACCGCGGTGTTCGAGGCCGCGTCGATCAACAGCTGACAGGAGATCAGAATGTCGACGGAGATCGTCTTTCAGACCCATCTCGTTCTCGGCTATGTCGCGTGGCTACTGTGCTTTGGTGCGTACATCTGGCCTTGGCTCGGATCTATGGACCGGATCGCGGCGCAACGTGCTATCGCCACGCTGCACAGCTTCCGCTTCTTCGGCCTCGTCTTCATCCTTCCAGGCGTCGTCAGCCCCGATCTGCCCGCCAGCTTCGCCATCTTTGCCGCCTATGGCGACTTCGCAACCGGGCTGCTGGCCATGCTAGCGCTGCTCACCCTGAGGATACGCCGGCTCTTCTGGCTATTCGTCGTCGCCTTCAATGTCGTCGGAACGGTCGACCTCGTCGTCGACTATTACCAAGCTATCCAGGTCGACCTGCCTGCCCATGCGGGCCTGTTGGGGGCCACCTATGCGGTCCCGATCCTCTACGTGCCGCTGCTGATGATCACGCACATCGTCGCTTTCTATTTTCTATTCCGTCCGCACCAGAACGCGACTCGCGCCATGGCAGACAATGATGCGGCTTCCTAGGTCATCATCTGGGGGCATGCGATGATCGCCAACCTGAAATCACCGGGGACCTGTCTGTCCCGGGTTCTGTGACGCTTGGCTGGCCTTTTACGCCGCCAGCACCGCCTGATCCAGCCCACGAATGATCTTGGCCAGTTCCACGCACTCGTCATGCCGCACCTTGTTGCGGCGCCAGGCCAGGCAGATCATGCGCTGCGGCATCGGCTCCTGGAACGGCACGATCTTCAGATCGGGCATGGCGCTGGCCGGTCTTGCCGCCATTTCCGGGATCAGCGTGACGCCGAGCCCATGCGCCACCATCTGCAAGAGCGTCGTCAGGCTGGTAGCGCCGTAGCTTGCCATCGCCACCGGGCGCACGCTGCCGCACAGCGCCAGCGCCTGTTCGCGCAGGCAGTGGCCTTCCTCCAAAAGCATCAGCCGCTCCAGCGCCGGGCTTTCCGGCGGCACCGGCGGCGAGGCAAAGGCCGGGTCGCCTGACGGCACGGCGAGGAAGAAGCGGTCGGCGAACAGCGCCTCGGTGACCAGACCTGGCTGGTCGAGCGGCAGCGCGGCGATGAAGGCGTCGAGCCGTCCCGTCGCCGTGTCCTCGACCAGCGACGCCGTCACCGCTTCGCGCAGCTCGAGCTGAAGGGACGGAAAATGCCGCTTCAGCTCCGGCAGAACATGCGGCAGCAGATAGGGCGCCACCGTCGGGATGATGCCCAGCCGGAAGCGCCCTTCCATGGCCGGGCGGCCGCGCCGCGCCGTCGTCTCGACCTCGCTGATATCGCGCAGGATGCGCTCGATGCGCGGCAGCAGAGCCTGCGCCTCCTCGGTCATCCGCACCGTCTTGCCGCCGCGTTCGAACAGCCGGCAGTTCAGCCTTTGCTCCATCTCGGCGATCTGTGCGGACAGCGCCGGCTGGCTGACACCGACGAGCTTTGCGGCGCGGCCGAAATGCAAGGTTTGCGCCAAAGCCTCGAAATATTGCATCTGCCGGACGGTGAGACCAATCATAAGGAAAACCTATCGCAACAAACAGGAAAGGCAATTTGTTTTTATCGAGGAGACGGCCTAGTCTGGAACCATTCCAGAGTGGCGCGGCTCCCGGCCGGCCCGGAAAACCAACACAGAAAATCAGCACTTCGGAGGCTAAGATGGACGCGAACACCGACGACAACAGCGCCGGCAAATGCCCGGTTGCGCATGGAACCTCCGCCAGGACCAACCGTGACTGGTGGCCGAACCAGCTCGACATCAGCGTTCTCCACCAGCAGTCGAACCTTTCCGACCCGATGGGCGAGGCGTTCGATTACGCCGAGGAGTTTAGGAGTCTCGACCTCGATGCGGTGATCAAGGACCTGCACAAGGTGATGACGGATTCGCAGGATTGGTGGCCGGCCGATTTCGGCCATTACGGGCCGCTGTTCATTCGCATGGCCTGGCACAGCGCCGGTACCTATCGCATTGGTGACGGCCGCGGTGGCGCCGGCGCCGGCCAACAGCGTTTCGCGCCGTTGAACAGTTGGCCGGACAACGCCAATCTCGACAAGGCGCGCCGGCTGCTGTGGCCGATCAAGCAGAAATACGGCCGCAAGATTTCCTGGGCCGACCTGTTGATCCTCACCGGCAACGTCGCGCTGGAATCGATGGGCTTCAAGACTTTTGGTTTTGCCGGCGGCCGCGCCGACGTCTGGGAGCCCGAGCAGGACGTCAACTGGGGTTCGGAAACCAAGTGGCTCGACGACAAGCGCTATTCCGGTGACCGTGAACTGCAAGGCCATCTTGGCGCCGTGCAGATGGGGCTGATCTACGTCAATCCGGAAGGGCCGAACGGCAAGCCCGATCCGCTGGCCTCGGCGCGCGATATCCGCGAGACCTTCGGGCGCATGGCGATGAACGACGAGGAAACCGTGGCGCTGATCGCCGGCGGTCACACCTTCGGCAAGACCCACGGCGCCGGTGATGCAGCCCTTGTTGGCGCCGAGCCGGAAGGCGCCGGCATCGAGGCGCAGGGCCTCGGCTGGTCGAGCAAGCATGCGTCAGGCATTGCCGGCGATGCGATCACGTCGGGCCTCGAAGTCACCTGGACGACGACGCCGACCAAGTGGAGCAACAACTTCTTCGACAATCTGTTCAACTTCGAATGGGAGCTGACCAAGAGCCCCGCCGGCGCTCATCAGTGGACGCCGAAAGGCGGTTCCGGCGCCGTTACGGTGCCGGACGCCCACAACCCGGGCAAGCGCCATGCACCGGCCATGCTCACCACCGACCTCGCGCTGCGTGCCGACCCGGCCTATGAGAAGATCTCGCGGCGTTTCCATGAGCACCCCGAGCAGTTCGCCGACGCCTTCGCCCGCGCCTGGTTCAAGCTGACCCATCGCGACATGGGTCCGATCGTGCGCTATCTCGGCCCGCTGGTGCCGAAGGAAGAGCTGATCTGGCAGGATCCGGTGCCGGCAATCGACCATGAACTGGTCAGCGACCAGGATATCGCTTCCCTGAAGGCCAAGATCCTGGCTTCGGGCCTCACCGTTTCGCAGCTGGTTTCGACCGCCTGGGCCTCGGCCTCGACCTTCCGCAACTCCGACAAGCGCGGCGGCGCCAATGGCGCACGCATTCGTTTGGCACCGCAGAAGGACTGGGAGGTCAACCAGCCGGCCGAACTGGCCAAGGTGCTGGCAAAGCTCGAGGCCATCCAGAAGGAGTTCAACGTTGGCGGCAAGAAGGTGTCGCTGGCCGACCTCATCGTGCTTGGCGGTGTCGCCGCGGTCGAGAAGGCCGCGACGGATGGCGGCAACGCGGTGAAGGTGCCGTTCACGCCGGGCCGCACCGACGCCTCGCAAGCGCAGACCGACGTTCATTCCTTCGCCGCGCTCGAGCCGAAAGTCGATGGCTTCCGCAATTATGTCGGCGGTAAGTTGCCGATGTCGGTCGAAGCGTTACTGGTCGACCGCGCGCAACTGCTCAACCTGACGGCGCCGGAGATGACGGTGCTGGTCGCCGGCCTTCGCGTGCTCGGCGCCAATGCCGGCGGCTCGAAGCATGGTGTGCTCACCGACAGGCCGGGCACGCTGACGAACGACTTCTTCGTCAACCTGCTCTCGATGGCAACCGTCTGGGACCCGGCCACCGGCACTGAACCGGGCTCGCACGAGGTCTACGAAGCGCGCGACCGCAAGACCAAGGCGGTCAAATGGACCGCTACCCGCGCCGACCTGATCTTCGGCTCGCATGCGCAATTGCGCGCGCTGGCCGAGGTCTACGGGTCGGCGGATGCCGGGCCGAAATTCGTCGGCGATTTCGTCAAGGCTTGGACCAAGGTAATGAACGCCGACCGCTTCGACATCGTCGGCTGATCGCAGCCCTCCCAACAAAAAGGCGCGGGCCGAGGCCCGCGCCTTTTTGTTTATGCTTTCGAAAATCAGTCCTTTTCGAAGATGCGCGCCTTGGCGACGACGCCGGCAATGGCGCCACCGATCAGCGGCGCAACGATGAACAGCCAGAGCTGGCTGAGCGCGGCGCCACCGGTAAACAGCGCCGGGCCGATCGAACGTGCCGGATTGACCGAGGTGCCGGTCACCGGGATCATGGCGAAGTGCAACCCTGCCAGGGTCAGGCCGATGACCAGGCCTGCGAACGCAGTCGAGTGCTTTTCCGCGGTGACGCCGAGGATGACGGTGACGAAGGTGAAAGTGCCGATCAGCTCCCAGAGGAAGGCCGAACTCATCCCCCATTTCGCCACGTCCCAGCCATTGGCGCCGAAGCCGGTGGTGTGTCCGCCGGTCTGGCCGGAGACGATGATCCACAGCGCCAGCGAGGCCAGGATGGCGCCGATGACCTGCGCGATCCAGTAAGGGATGACATCCTTGGCCGGCAGCCGGCCGGCAAGGAAGACACCGAGTGTGACGGCTGGATTGAGATGCGCGCCGGAGATCGGGCCGACCGCATAGGCAGCCGCAATCAGGCCGATGCCGAACGCCAGGCCGATGGCTTCCTGGCCGAGCGGCAGATCGGCCAGAAAGCCGCCCGTCGCCACCGACGCCGTGCCGATGAACACCAACAGAAATGTCCCTAGAACTTCCGCAAGATACGTTTTCATTGCCCTCTCCTCGTATCGATCCGCAGGTCCGCGTTTTCTGCGCTGCGAATCATGGCGCAAAGAGTATTCCCAACGCAAAAGCTTGGAAAGCAGAGCAGTTGCTCCACAGGTGATGCTTGCGGCGGCCAGTTACCAACATTAGAGGCTCCGCATATATTGGAGAGTTGCTTTCGCTGGCAGGCGGACATTTGCCGGCCCGGGAAATTCGCCGACCCTGATCGCAATGGCCTTGTCGCCGCCAAACGCAAGCGGGGTTCAATCTCGACGTGAAAGGCTCTAAGAGCAGGCCGGGAAAGCTCGATTGAATGGAATGACGAATGCGACTGGGCGGACGGCTGGCGGCAGCCATCGAAGTGCTGGAAGACATTGGCCGGCGCCATCGGCCGGTAGCCGATGCGCTGAAGGATTGGGGCCTGTCGCATCGCTTCGCCGGCGGTGGTGACCGCGCGGCGATCGGCAACATTGTCTACGATGCGCTGCGCCACAAGCGTTCCGCCGGCTGGCTGCTGGGTGAAGACACGCCACGTGCCATCGGCTTCGGTGCGCTGCTCATCGAATGGGGCCAGACGGCGCAATCGCTCAACGATGCGCTCGACGGCGACAAGTTCGCGCCGCCGCTGCTCAGTGCCGGCGAGTTGCAGGCGCTGGCCGAACGCCGCTCCGAAGACGCCCCGGAGGCGGTGCGAGCCGACATTCCCGACTGGTGCGCGCCGCTGTTCGAGCGAGCCTTTGGCGCAGGCTGGGTCGAGGAGGGCGCAGCTCTGGCCACTCGTCCGCCGCTCGATATAAGGGTCAACACGCTACAGGCCGACCGCGCCAAGGTGCTGGTGGAACTCGCCGACACCGGCGCCAAACCGGCCGCTATCGCGCTGCAAGGCATCCGCATTCCGCCGATCGACGGCGATGGCCGGCATCCGAATGTGCAGGCTGAGCCCGCCTTCCAGAAAGGCTGGTTCGAGGTCCAGGACGAGGGCTCGCAGATCGTTGCGGCGCTGGCCGGGGCGCAAGCTGGCATGCAGGTGCTCGACTTCTGCGCCGGCGCCGGCGGCAAGACGCTGGCCCTGTCGGCGGCGATGGCCAACAAAGGCCAGGTTTTCGCCCACGACGCCGAAAAGGCGCGGCTGGCGCCGATCTTCGACCGCATCCGCCGTTCGGAAAACCGCAATGTGCAGGTGGTCACCAAGCCGGCCGAACTTAGCCCCCTCGCGGGCCATATGGACATCGTGCTCGTCGATGCGCCCTGCACCGGCAGCGGCACCTGGCGGCGCCGTCCCGATGCCAAATGGCGGCTGACACAGAGACAGCTCGATGCCCGCAAGAACGAACAGTCGGCGATCCTTGATGCCGCTAAAACCTATGTCAAACCTGGTGGCCTCCTGGTCTACATCACCTGTTCGGTGTTCGATGAGGAGAATGGCGAGCAGATCGCCGCCTTCCGCGAGCGCCACAAGGGCTTCGTCCCGGTCGATCATCGCGCACTCTGGGATATCAGCTTTCCCGGCCATGCAGCGGCCGCGCGGGTTGGCAAGGCCGGCGACATCTCGCTGTCGCCAGCGCTGAGCGGCACCGACGGGTTCTACTTCTGCGCGCTGCGCCGGGCGGCCTGAGCCTTGCCGCAAATCGGCTGACGCCAGCCGGCTTGCATTGCCTGGCGGCAGGGAAGCGCCGATTGCTGCAGTGCAGCAAAAGCATTTGCCTGCCGTTCCAGCCTCTGCGATAAGCTTCTGCAGATCAATCAGGGCGACAGCCATGACAGCAGCAAAGATCGTACCGGCTCCCGACTACGAGGATCGCGTCAGGGCGTCCTTCGCGCGCCAGCAGGCCATGGCGACGATCGGCGCCGAGCTGACGCTGGTAACGCCTGGCATCATCGAGATCGAGATGCCCTATTCGGCGGCACTCACCCAGCAGCATGGTTTCCTGCATGCCGGCGTGATTTCGACGGCGTTGGACTCGGCCTGCGGCTATGCTGCGTTTTCGCTGATGCCGGAAAATTCCGGTGTGTTGACCATCGAGTTCAAGGTCAACCTCCTGGCGCCGGGCCGGGGCGAGCGTTTCCTGTTTCGCGGCTCGGTAACCAAACCCGGCCGCACCATCATCGTCGCAGACGGCCAGGCCTATGCCTTTGCCGTCGACGGCGAGGCCAAGCTGATCGCCACCATGACCGGGACGATGATGACGGTGGTCGGGCGTGACGGGATTGCAGGCTGATGGCCAAAATTACGCGCATTGGCGGCAAAAATGTCCTCTTCGTCATGGCCGCGCAGGCCGAGTACGGTCCGCATCTGCAGAAACTGTTCACGCCGCTGATGACGGGCGTCGGCCCGGTCGAGGCAGGCGTGCGCCTCGGCGCCGAACTGTCCTGGCTGAAATCCGAGAAGACGCTGCCCGATCTCGTCGTCTCGCTCGGCTCCGCCGGCAGCCGCACGCTTGAGCAGACGGAAATCTACCAGGCCGTCTCGGTTAGCTATCGCGACATCGACGCCTCGCCCTTAGGGTTCGAGAAGGGCGCAACGCCGTTTCTCGATTTGCCGGCAACCGTGCCGCTGCCGTTTCGGATTCCCGACATCAAGGAGGCCAGCCTGTCGACCGGCGGCGCCATCATCACCGGCGGCGCCTATGACGCAATCGCCGCCGATATGGTCGACATGGAGACCTTCGCTTGCCTGCGCGCCTGCCAACTGTTCGATATCCCGCTGATCGGCCTGCGCGGCATTTCCGACGGCGCGGCTGACCTGCGGCATGTCGGTGGCTGGACTGAATATCTGCATGTCATCGACGAGAAGCTGGCGGATGCTGTCATGCGCCTCGAACAGGCCATCGGGTCCGGCCTGCTGCGCAAGGAACAGCCTGGGGACGAGCCGTCGCCGCTCTGAAAGTCGGGTTACACAACCCATTGCGCCGACTCGTTTCTTTCTCTAAAGGCTCGCCATGACGACAGCCAATCATCCCGATACAGTCCTGATTGTCGATTTCGGCAGCCAGTTTACGCAGCTCATCGCCCGCCGCATCCGCGAGGCTGGCGTGTTTTCCGAGATCGTGCCGTTCCAATCGGCCGAAGCTGCCTTCAAGCGCATAAATCCCAAAGCCGTGATCCTGTCTGGCGGTCCCGCCTCGACATCGGACATAGGCAGCCCGCGCGCGCCGCAGATCGTCTTCGATGCCGGCGTGCCGGTGCTCGGCATCTGTTACGGCCAGATGGCGCTGTGCGTGCAGATGGGCGGCGTTGCCGAAAGCTCAAACCATCGCGAATTCGGCCGCGCCTTCGTCGAGATCGAGAAGGATAGCCCGCTGTTCGAAGGCCTGTGGGCGCCCGGCCAGCGCCACCAGGTGTGGATGAGCCATGGCGACCGCGTCATCTCGCTGCCGAAGGGGTTCGAAGTCTTCGGCAAGTCTGAAGGCTCGCCCTTCGCCATCTTCGGCAATGTCGCGCGCAAGATGTACGGCATCATGTTCCACCCCGAAGTGGTGCACACGCCGGATGGCGCCAGGCTGCTCAGGAACTTCGTCCACAACATTGCCGGCATCGAAGGCGACTGGACCATGCGCGCCTATCGCGAGCATGCCGTCGAGACCATCCGCAAGCAGGTCGGCAAGGGCAAGGTGATCTGCGCGCTGTCGGGCGGCGTGGATTCTTCCGTCGCCGCGCTGTTGATCCATGAGGCGGTCGGCGACCAGCTCACCTGCATCCTCGTCGACCATGGCCTGATGCGCAAGGACGAGGCCGCGGGCGTGGTGGCGATGTTCCGCCAGCACTACAATTTGCCGCTCATTCTGGTCGACGCTTCGGAAAAATTCATCTCGGCGCTGGAAAGCGAGTCCGACCCTGAGAAAAAGCGCAAGACCATCGGCCGGCTCTTCATCGAAGTCTTCGAGGAAGAGGCCAAGAAATTAGGCGGTGCCGATTTCCTAGCGCAGGGCACACTCTATCCCGACGTCATCGAAAGCGTCTCCTTCACCGGCGGCCCGTCGGTGACCATCAAGTCGCACCACAATGTCGGCGGCCTGCCGGCGCGCATGAACATGCAGCTGGTCGAGCCGCTGCGCGAACTGTTCAAGGATGAGGTGAGGGCGCTCGGCAAGGAGCTCGGCCTGCCCGAAAGCTTTATCGGCCGCCATCCGTTCCCGGGCCCTGGCCTCGCCATCCGCTGCCCCGGCGGCATCACCCGCGAAAAGCTCGAAATTCTGCGCGAGGCCGACGCCATCTATCTCGACGAGATCCGCAAGGCCGGCCTCTACGACGCCATCTGGCAGGCTTTCGCCGTGCTTTTGCCGGTGCAGACCGTCGGCGTCATGGGCGACGGCCGCACCTACGAATTCGTCTGCGCGCTGCGCGCCGTCACCTCGGTCGACGGCATGACCGCCGACTTCTACCACTACGACATGGCCTTCCTGAGCGCCGCCGCCACCCGCATCATCAACGAGGTGAAGGGCATCAACCGTGTTGTTTACGACGTGACCTCGAAACCGCCAGGAACGATCGAGTGGGAATGATTCAGGCCCACTCAAACGCCGCCGAACCTACGCCAATCTGCGACGTAACATACTGAAAATAAAGATAAATCCTTTCAGAGACAATCAGCGACAATCGGCACGCAGAGATTGGTTGTGACAGACCGACTGACGGGTCTCGTACATATTGCCCACCCGAAATTTTCTGAGTACCGTCACAGTCAATGAGGCTAGTGACGGTACTTTTTTGCCCCATAAGGCATTGAAGAAAAAAGGAATTTTCTGCCGAGAAGCCTCAAAATTGTACTGACGGTACTTTTTCAGGAGGCAGTAGGCATGCTGACGGATGCCGCCCTTAAGGCGCTGAAACCAAAACAGAAAATCTACAAGATTGCAGACCGTGACGGCATGTACATCCGCGTCATGCCCAATGGCGCGATCTCGTTTCGGCTGGACTACAGGCTGAATGGACGCCGTGAAACGGTCTATCTAGGCAGATACGGCAGAGACGGCATCTCGCTCGCGTTGGCCCGGGAGAAGTGCCTCGACGCGAAGCGCGCTGTTCGCGAGGGACGATCGCCGGCCATCGAGAAGCAGCGAGAGAAGCGCCGCTTGAAAGAGGCCAAGAGTTTTGGCGAGTTCGGGCAGAAGTGGCTCACCGCCGCGCCGATGGCCGACAGTACGCGCGCGATGCGGCGCTCCATCTTCGAGCGAGAGCTGCTTCCGGCCTGGCGCAATCGACTCCTGACGGAGATCACGCCGGACGATCTAAGAGCCCACTGCGGCAGCATCGTCGAACGTGGTGCTCCGGCGACCGCTATCCACGTTAGAGATATCTTAAAGCAGATCTACGGCTTCGCCATCCTGCACGGGGAGAAGGTGTCCAATCCGGCTGATGAAGTCGGGCCGGCGTCGATTGCCACGTTCGTGCCAAAGGATCGCTCGCTCTCGCCCTCGGAAATCCGAGTGATGCTGAAGCAGCTTGAGCACGTCGCCACCCTTCCCACGATCCGCTTGGGAATGCGGCTTTACCTGCTCACGATGGTGCGAAAGAGCGAGCTGCAGGACGCGGTTTGGGACGAGGTCGATTTCGAGAATGCGGTCTGGACGATCCCGAAAGAACGCATGAAGCGATCGAAGGCGCATAACGTCTACCTGTCACGCCAAGTGCTCGACATCATGATTGCCCTGAAGACCTGTGCAGGGAATTCCAGATACCTTCTTCCATCGCGGTACGATGCGGATGCTCCGATGTCGCGTGCTACCTTTAACCGCGTCACCTACGCGGTCGTCGAGCAGGCGAAGTCCGAGGGGCTGCCTCTGGAGCCGTTTACGGTTCATGACCTGCGGCGAACGGGCTCGACGCTGTTGAATGAACTTGGTTTCAACAGCGATTGGATCGAGAAATGCTTGGCACACGAAGACGGGCGCTCGTCGCGTGGTGTCTACAACAAGGCCGAATATGAGGTGCAACGCCGCCACATGATGCAGGAATGGTCGGATATCGTCGATGCCTGGGTCGGTGGCAAGAAACATGTGCCGACACTGATCCCGCCGTCGATGCCGATCTTGGAGCCTGATCCGGCCCTTTAATTCCATACACGGGTTGTACGGCGCATCACGCCTGTTTGGCCCGAGGTTCGCCGAGTCCGTTTTTCCTGCTACGCATTAATATGAAACTTTGTGGCGCCGGTATTATAGCTGGACGATAATATGGTGAGGCGGTTCGGGACTCACTACTGCCAGGCATTAGCAAACCACTTTTGTGATTCCTGTTAACGGTTCCCTGGCTCGCACCAGGACCTTCGGCTGCACTCCGGCGACCCCACATCGTACACGAAAGTCGAACCACGTTTTCCGGATCTGTCCAGGCCGCCGACTGGCTTCTGCTACCTGTCTAAACGCGCAGAATCATCTTCCTCAATGATGTCTTCGAGTGTCCGGCGCTTGTTGTTGAAGGTCGTCAGCCGGAAATCGAGCCCTACAATGTTCATGAGCGTGAGCACGCGTTTGAAACCCATGTCGGATACCCTGCCATTCTCAAGCGCCTCGATCCTCGCCCGGCTGAGCCCGGAAAGTTCGGCGAGCTTTTCCCGGGTCAGCTTGCGCTGCTTCCTTGCATTCTTGATCTCATTGCCAATATCGTTCAGGTCGATCATTTTCGCCTCACAAATTAGCTGTTTCGAGCTTTTGTGAGGAAAATAGCTTATATAATGGCTGTTTTCGAGGCTCTGATAACCGTGACATCAGACGGCATCATGCCGATCATAAGCAGCAAGCGCCGCACGCTCTTTGCCCCTGATCATCATCGCCATCATGCCGCCGGCGCGATTGTGCCGACGTGACCATCAGCGATCTTCGGCGGGGTGGATGGTTATCACAGATGTCCCGATTCTCGGGTTAGCAGCTTCGACGTTCGCGACCGCTCAATCTGGTTTCATGGACGCCCACCTGAAGCCTTCACTAGGGCGTCGGATTTGCCAGTGGACTTTGCGGCTCCATGGCATCCGCCGCCGCGGCAGATATGCCGGAACGGATTGATCATCGACACCAAACCGTGGCGATCATCCCCGGTGCTTACGATATTTGTGCCCGATCTCGCGCTCTGACCGGAGAGGTTTTCCGTAGACGCACATCAGGAGGACTCGCTCGGGGGATCGGAACTGCCCTGCGAGCCTGCAGCCAGGCTTCTACTTCGGCCAGATTCCAAACTACGCACCGAGGGGTGAGAGCGAAGCGTCGAGGAAATTGCCCGCGTTGTTCCATTTCATAGATTGTGGTGTCGGCCAGAGGTACGATTTCGCGCAGCTCCTTGCGGCGGATCGTCCGCTTTGTTGCACTTTTCCCGGGACCAGTCATGGCGCCATTCCTCCTTCGCTAAGCAGACGATTGAAGCAGATGGTCTTCAGGGAAGGAAATGGCGAAAGCCGGCAAGCGTATGCAGGGCGGTCATTTCGTAAATATCGGCCGGTGAGGGTTAGCTGTGGCCCGGATCGACCATATGCGTCATGCGCGGCGGATCGCTTCCTGCTCTGCGGTCACGTTAGCGAGCAAAGTTTCATATGGCGCCCTTCGCCGGGGGCAGTCGGTCCCGCATCCCGCCTCACGGCGGCGCTATGCTGATGCTCCTTCGGCCGCCCTGTTGAACCGGTCTCAGGGCCACGAACCTGCTCCAGCACCGAACTGACTTATTCCCGCTGACGGAGATTTCGGTGCTTCCGCCTTGTACGCCCTTTTTTTCACATTGGTCGGGAGATCAGGGCTCTCCCGACGGAGAGTCAGAGGAGGAGCGGGTTTTTCGCGACGGGTTGAAAGCGGGAGGAGAGGCCTTCGGCGCCAGTCGCGGAGAACCGCAATGTCTGTCCGGACCAATCGAACTCATCCTGTCGCTGACCGGTCAAACCTATACGACGAGATCACCGCCAGATTAGGCGGCACAAGCTGTCCCTCTGTCCCGCTCTCTAGACGGTGGGACACTGCGACAGCCGCGCGTCAATGCTGCGGGCTATAAAGGAGGGACCGGCTCATGCAACCCTGCTGTTTTGTGGATGGCGGCTCTGCGCCTCTTGTCGGCCGTTGAGGGCACCTTTGCCACCTCGTGAAATCAGACATTGCCGGCGACGAGGCTTGACGGTCGCGGTCGCGACTGGCGCAAAGATCAGTCGAGGCTGATCCGTGTTCCCTTGGCGCCGTTGAGCAGCCGCTTGAGATGGAAGCTGGCGAGCTGGTCGTCCGGACATTTGCCGATCTGCGCGGCGAAAGCCGTAAGCGCGTTTGCGTCGCCGGCCTCCAATCTGCCAAAGGCTTCAAGATAGCTGGCCGTCGAAGGATCATCATACTGCTTTGACGACAAAGGCTCGAACGCGCGCAGCGCCTCGGCTCTGCCGCGCAGCATCAGATCGCCGACCGGCCGTCCGCGGAAGCCGTCGACCCTTGCAGCGGCGCTCGCGCTGACGCAGATACGCGTGCCCAGCTGCTTGTTGGCGCTTTCCAGCCGCGCCGCTATATTGATGGTGTCGCCATAGGCCGTGTAGTCGAAGAAGCGGCCTCCGCCGAAATTCCCGACCAGCGCCGGACCTGCATGGACGCCGATGCGGGTCGTTCCGACCGCGACGCCCTTGTCGCGCCAGCTATCGCGGAACGATTGCGACAGCGCGTCGAGCTCGAGCGCGCAGGCAACCGCGCGCGCCGCATGGTCCTGCTGCTCGCCAGGCGCGCCGAATAGCACATGCAGCGCATCGCCGACGATCTTGGCGACGGTGCCTTCATGCGCGAACACGACGTCGGTCATGCCGGCCAAATAGTCGTTGAGGAGCGCGCCTAGCGTGGCAGGGTCGATCGTTTCCACCAGCGTGGTGAAGCTGGTAATGTCGGTGAACAGCGAGGCGACCTCGCGCCACTGCCCGGCTAGCGCCAGCCCGTCGGCGTCGCCGGCCAGCCGCTCGGCCAGATTGGGCGAGAAATAGCGCGACAGCGATGCATGCGCGCGCTCGGCGACTGCTTGCCGCCGATGCGCCTCGTGCAGCACCTCCCGATGCTTCAAGGTCTTGGCGATCGTGGTCTCCAGGTCGGCAAAGTCGATCGGCTTAGTGATGAAGTCGAAGGCGCCGCGGTTCATCGCCGTACGGATGTTGGCCATGTCACCGTAAGCGGAGACGATGACCGTCGAAAGCTGCTGACCCTCGGCCTGCTGCAGCTTCTCCAGCAGCGACAGGCCGTCCATACGGGGCATGTTGATGTCGCACAGCACCATGTCGATGTCGCTGTTGCCGTCGATGACGGAGAGGGCGTCCACACCATCGCTGGCAAACAGGAAAATGACCGCGCCGTCGCGGATCTGACGCCGGAACTTCTGGACGATCAAGACCTCAAGATCGGGCTCGTCGTCGACCACGAGGATGCGCGCCGTCACGCCACCATTCCCAGCCGGGTTTCGATCTGTTGCCTGAGCGCCGAAAAGTCAATCGGCTTGGTCAGCAGCGCTTCGGCACCGTTCTCCAACGCCTTGCGCTTGGTTTCGGCGTCGCCATAGGCGGTGATCATGATGACCGGGACGTCGGGCCTCAGCACCTTGATCTTCGGCAGCAGCTCGAGCCCGCTTATGCCGGGCATGTTGATGTCGGATAGCACCAGAATCAGTGTCACCCCTTCGGCGTGGTCGATCTGCTCCAACGCATCGACCGCCGATTGCGCGAACTCCATGGTGAAGCGGCTGGCTCGGATGTCGCGGCGGAACTGCTGGCGAAATAACGGCTCGACGTCGGGCTCGTCGTCGACGACCAGGATGAGGAGGCTCATGCTTCACCTCCCGATTTTGCGAGCGAGGCCGCAGCGCGCGGCAGCACAATCCGGAACTCGGTGAACTCGCCTGGCTGGCTGTCGACGTCGATCGTGCCGGCATGCTGTTTGACGACGATGTCGTGGCTGAGCGACAGGCCGAGCCCGGTGCCCTCTCCGGCTGGCTTGGTCGTGAAGAATGGATTGAACATCTTCTCCTTCACCTCCGGCGGAATGCCGGTGCCGTTGTCGCGGATCCTGATTTCGACACGGTCTCCGAGACTTATGGTGGTGGCGCAGAGCGTCGGCTCATAGCCCGCGCCATTCGCCGCGGCGCTGCGCTTGGCTGTTGCATAAAAGCCGTTGGAGATGAGGTTGAGAAGCACCCGCGTGATCTCCTGCGGGTAGAGATCGACATCCCCCGCCTGCGGGTCGAAATTCCGCGTCAGCGTGACGTTGAATCCCGGCTTTTCGGCGCGCGCCCCGTGATAGGCAAGGTTCAGGCTCTCCTCCACGATGGCATTGATGTCAATCGGACGATGCTCTCCTGAACCCGCGCGCGAATGCAGCAGCATGTTCCTGACAATGGAATCGGCCCGCTTGCCGTGCTGGACCACCTTGTCGAGATTGCTCTTGAGAATGGCTGTCAGCTCGCCGACCTGTTCGCGCACGGATGCCTCCAAAGGCGCTCCGGCCAGCACACTGTTCAAATCATCGATGAGTTCGCCGGAGAGCGTTGAGAAGTTGTTGACGAAGTTGAGCGGGTTCTTGATCTCGTGGGCGATACCGGCGGTCAACTGGCCGAGTGAGGCGAGCTTCTCCGTTTGCACGAGGCGGTCCTGCGCGGTCCTCAGATCTTCGAGCGAGCGTGACAATTCGCGGGTACGCGCCTGCACCTCGTCGAACAGCCGGACGTTTTCGATCGCTATGCCGGACTGGTCGGCAAACGTCTCGACGAGCTCGATCTGCCTCGGCGTGAAGTCCCGCACCTGTGACCGCGTCAGCGCGAACACGCCGACCGGCGCGCCTTCGCGCAAGATCGGAACGCATAGAATGGTCCGGTAGCCGCCGAGCTTCTGAAGCTGCGTTGCCCCGTAGTCCGGGTCGGCGAGCACGTCCGAAACGTGGACGGCGCGGGCTTCGAGGGCCACCCTTCCGGTGACGCTGTCGCGACCGGCGGCGAAGGGATTGGCTTTGGCGAAAGCCGCGGCTTCAGGCAAATTGCCGTACTCGGCCGACCACCGGTAGAGATCGCCGTCACGCTTGAAGATGACGCTCGTGTCCGCGTCGCACAGCTTGGCCGCTGATTCTGCCAGCGTGTCGAGAACCGGCTGCAGGTCGAATGTGGAACGGCTGATCGCCTTCAGAACATCCGCCGTTGCCGTCTGCAGCTGCAGCGATTCGCTCAATTCCGCCGTGCGGGCCTGTACCTCGTCGAACAAGCGGACATTTTCAATGGCGATCACCGCTTGGTCGGCGAAAGTCTCGACCAGCTCGATCTGCTTTGGCGAGAATGGTCCGGGCGCCTTGCGCATCACCAGAAGCAACCCCATCAGCTCCGTACCGCGCAGGAGCGGAACGCCGAGGATGCAGCGAACGCCGCGCTGCCGCGCCACGTCGGTGAAGGTGAACTCGGGATCGGCTTCGAAATCCGGTACGTGAACGGTTTTCTGTTCCAGCAGAACGCGCCCCGACACCGATCCGCGCCCCGGCTGGCGCATGATCTTGGTATGGGCAGGGGCCGCTTCCGGATCTCGGCTGAAGGTCGTGGTCCACTGAAATCCGTCGTCGACCAGACGATAGAAATCGGCAATGTCCGCGTCGCAGAGATGCGCGGCGGACTCTGCCAGGGTGTCAAGGACGTTCTGCAGGTCGAAGGCCGACCGGCTGATGACCTTGAGCACGTCTGCTGTCGCTGTCTGCTGCTGAAGCGACTCGCTTAGCTCCGCGGTCCGCGCCTTGACCTCATCAAACAGGCGGACATTTTCGATGGCGATTACGGCCTGGTCGGCGAAAGTCTTCAGAAGTTCGACTTGCTTAGCGGCAAGAAAGCCCGTCTCAGCACGCCCGACTGCTATGCAACCGATAGGCAGGCCGTCACGCAGCATCGGCACGGCGACAGCACTGCGCAGGCCCGAAAAAGCCGCCGCGGCGCGATGCGTGAATTCACTATCCAAGGTGAGGTCCGGGATCTGCGCCACGTCAAGATATAGAATTGCCCGTTCGGCAGCGCTGCCGCGAGTAGGTGCCACGGGAAAGGTGTTGCGCACGATCTCAACGCTTTCTTCGGTGATGCCGTGATGCGCGACGAAATGCAGAAGGTCGCCATCAAATCTGTAGACAAAGCAGAACTGCGCTTCGCATAGACGGGCGGCACTTTGCGCGATCATATTAAACACTGGCTGCCCATCGGTGGGCGAGCGGCTGATAACGCTAAGCACATCGCTGGTCGCCGTCTGGTACTCCAGCGCCTCTGTGGCCTCCCGTGTCCGCTGCTGCACCTCCTCGAAAAGGCGAACGTTCTCGATCGCAATTACGGCCTGGTCGGCAAATGTCTGGACAAGTTCGATCTGGCTATTGGTGAAGGGCCCGGGTTCAGGTCGCGTCATTGCGAAGACGCCAATTACCGATCCTTCGCGCATGAGCGGTACACAGAGCACAGCCGAATAACCTCCGAGCCGCGGAGCTTCGGGAAGGCCATGTTCTGTGTCCTTGGTAACATCCGGAACATGGACGACTGCCTTGTCGAGTGCTGTTCGGCCGACCCAGGACTGTCGGCTGATCGGACTTGGATTCGCCTCTTCATACGCGCGATACTCCGGGGTTTGGTCGTAGCCTGCCGCAAGCCGGAAGACATCGCCGTCGCGCATAAAGATGCCAGACGTTTTCGCACCGCAGAGCCTCACAGCAGAATCGATAAGTGTCTGCAGGACGCTCTGCAGGTCGAATGCGGAGCGGCTTATGACCTTGAGCACATCCGCGGTCGCGGTCTGCTGCTGTAATGCTTCGCCAAGCTCGGCGGTGCGGGCCTGCACCTCTTCGAAGAGCCGCACATTGCCGATCGCGATGACGGCCTGGTTGGCGAAAGTTTTGAGAAGGCCAATTTGGCTGTCGCTAAAGGGCCGCGCCTCGATGCGCCGGATCATAAGCGCTCCGATTGCCTTTCCTTCCTGCAACAGCGGAGTGGCGAGAATCGCGCGAAAACCGAGACGTTGAGCCATCATTCGGGCAGTTGCAAACTCCTCTCCAGCGATGGTCAAGTCGTGAACGTGGACCGGCACCCCATCCAATACGGCGCGGCCGGTAACGATGTCGCGCGCGACCGGCAAGCCAGCACTGTCAATCGGAATCGGTCCATGATGCGCTCCCACAGCCAGCCTGTCGGAGCGCAGCAGATAGATCGTTGCGTCATAGGCGTCGCAGAGCCGAGCGGCACTTTCAGCGACGGCGTCCAGCACAGGCTGAATGTCCGTAGGAGACCCGGCGATCACTTGCAATATTGCGCCGGTCGCTGTCTGCTTCTCTAGCGCGTCGGTCAGATCACGGCCACGCGACTCGACCTCTTCGAACAGCCGGACGTTTTCGATGGCTATGACCGCCTGGTCGGCGAAGGTCTTGAGCAGTTCGACCTGCCGATCGGGAAAATCGCCGGCTTCAAGCCGGTCGACCGTGATCACGCCGATCGGAACGCCATCCTTGAGCATCGGCACCGCGACGGTGCTTCGCGATTGCAATAAATCGGCAAGCGCGCCCATCGTATGATCCGGATCGGCCTGATAATCCGGATCGGCCTGTATGTCGGGGATTTGCACTACGGTGCCGCTGCTCACCGCCCGCGCGGCAGCGCTGCCACGTCCTGGTGCCATTGGGAAGCTGCGATCGATCGTCTCGATGGCTTCGGGCGGCACCCCGTAATGGGCCATGAAGTGCAGGAGCGTTCCATCGAACCGGTCGACAAAGCAGAATTGCGCCCCGCAGAGCTTGGCGGCGCTCTGGGCGATCGTGTCGAAGACGGGCTGCGCATCAGTCGGGGATCCGGAGATTGCGCGCAATATCTCGCCGGTGGCCATCTGCTGTTCCAGCGACTCGGCTAGGTCGCGGTTGCGGGACTCGACCTCTTCGAAGAGCCGCACGTTCTCGATCGCGATGACCGCCTGATCCGAAAATGTCTGCACCAGTTCGATTTCGCGCGTACTGAACGGCGAGACCGACGAGCGGGCGAGGACGAAGACGCCGGTCACGGCGCAGTCACGCATCAGCGGAACGCCCAGCAGGGTGCGGAAGCCGCCGAGCCGCTGGCCTTCGATGTTGGTATACTCCGGATCGTCGAGAACGTCGGCAATCTGCTCCACGGACCCGCTTTGGGCAACGCGGGCGGCGATGCTGCCCCGGCCCGGCGTGACCGGGAGGTTGTTCATGTGGTCCTGGAATTCTTGGCTCCATCCGATCTGTACCGTCGGCTGCAACACGTCGCCCTGGCGCAGATAGATGTAGCCCATCCCGGAATGACAGAGGTCGGACGCGGACTTCACAAGCGTATGCAGCACGGAATCGAGATCGAACGCCGAACTGCTGATCGTCTTCAACACTTCGGCCGTCGCCGTCTGCTGTTCCAGCGCTTCAGTCACCTCACGGTTGCGCGCCTTCACCTCGTCGAACAGGCGGACATTCTCGATGGCGATCACGGCCTGGTCGGCGAAGCTCTCGACCAGTTCGACTTGACGCGGCGAAAATAGCCCGATCGTCCGCCGCCCCAAGCCGAATACGCCGATGGTCTCCTGACCCCGCTTCAGCGGAACAGAAAGTACTCCGCGGAAACTGCCCATGACTGCCGCTTCCGGCCTTTCGTATTCCGGGTCTTCAAGCGCGTCCGCCACGTGGATCGTCAATCCCTCCAGTGCGGCGCGGCCCTGGAACGTCCCTCGTCCCACGACATGTGGGTTGGCTCGTTCGTATGCTTGCAGCTCGGCAGCTTGCCCGCCGCCTGCCATGAACCGCAACGTATCGCCAACGCGCAACGTGATTGCGCCCATGTCCGCCCCGGCCAGCCGTATTGCCGAGTCGACCAGCGTCTGCAGTACCGGTTGGAGATCGAAGGCCGACCGGCTGATTGCCTTGAGCACATCGGCAGTCGCGGTCTGCTGCTCCAGCGCCTCGCCGAGATCGTGCGTGCGCGCCTGCACCTCGTCGAACAGGCGCACGTTCTCGATGGCGATGACCGCTTGGTCGGCGAAAATCTTGAGCAGCTTGATCTGCTTCTCGCTGAAAGGCTTGACCTCGATGCGCCCGATGACGAGCGCGCCGATCGCCTCGGTGTCACGCATGAGAGGTGTCGCGAGCACCGTGCGGTGGCCAAGCCTTTCGGCCAGTGTTTGGCTGACAGGAAACTCCGCACCTGCTGCCGCTATGTCGTTGACATGCACAGTCTTGCAGTCGGCGAAGGCGCGACCGCAGACCCAATCGCGTCCGACCGGCATCGGTTCGAAGTCGAAGGCGATGGGGCCGTAGTGTGCTTTGGGGAAAAGTGTCCCGTCTCGCGCTAGGAAAATGCCGGCGTCGTACGTGTCGCAAAAGCGCGCAGCACTCTCCGCCACGACCTGCAGGACGGGTTGGATGTCGGTGGGCGATGCGGCGATCACCCTGAGGATCGCACTCGTCGCATTCTGCTGTTCAAGGAGATTGGCGACCTCCGCGGTGCGTACCTGATTTTCTTCGCGCGCCGCTGTCAACTCGGATCGGAGCGAGCGGATCGTCATCTCTGAGTCGGAGTCTGGCCCTCCCACAGAGGAGCTCCTCTTTTTCTCTGCTCAGTGTCGGCTCTGGCCAGCCCAGCGTCAAGTTTGGTGATCTGCAACGTCCGTTCGTCACGCAGAGCGGTCGCTCCGGTGATGCACCTGAGCGTCGGATTTCGGAGCAATTGCAGACAGGGAATACGTCCGAGATGGGATCGTAGGCCGACTGACCGCTCCCTCGCACCTTGACCTAAAACAAGTCGACCAGCTTCCGTCCCCTTTGCCGGACCGCAATTCGCCTCATCTCGGTCATACCGGGCACCTTGGCCGCTCGCGAAAGCGGACATTTCTCGTGACGACCGTGACTCAGGGATTTGCCGCAGAAGCGGACATCACAGGCCAGTGGCTGCGCAAAGACGCTGCCCAGGTACTGACAATCAACCGCTTGGCATGTAACAGTGCTTGCTAATGTATGATGAGCAGTTGGGGAAGGATGCCGCTCACACTCTTGGCGGAATTTTTTGGGGGAGAAAGCCGACATGCAGAGCTCAGTCGAAATCGACCTTGCTGGTCGACTCGAATCGGCGAACCGGTACATTGCCGAACTAGAAGTCGCCAAAGCATCTGCGGCAACCCAACTCAGCCAACTTTCTGCCGACAACAAGCGTCTGCTCGACCTCACCGAGGACCGCGCAAAGGAACTCGCGATCCTCAACAGCGTCGGCGAGGCAATGGCCAAGACGTTGAACGTCAAGACTGTCACACGCATCGTCGGTGACAAGGTTCGGGAGATATTCGGGGAGGACATCACGGAAATACTGCTGCACGATGAGGCCTCTGATCTCATCACCGTCCCGTATTCATTCTACCGTGAGTACCAGGACGTGGAACCGTTCACTTTGGGCGCAGGACTTACCTCAAAGGTCATCCTCTCTGGAACCCCGCTGGTTATCGATACGTTTGAGCAGTCCCTCAAGTTTGATGTGATCGCACTTACCGAAGCGGAGCGAGCAGAATCGTACATAGGCGTGCCGATCATCGCTGGAGGCAGAACTCTAGGTGTTGTCAGCGTGCAGAGTTACCAAAAGAACGCCTTTAGCGAAGATCACGTGCGTCTCTTGCAAGCCCTCTCTTCGAGCATGGGAGTTGCCATCTCGAATGCCCGCCTTTTCGACGAAACCCAGCGACTGTTGAAAGTATCCGAGGACCGCGCAAAAGAACTCGCGATCCTCAACAGTGTCGGCGAAGCAATGGCCAAGACGTTGAATGTCAAGACCGTCACGCGCATCGTCGGTGACAAGGTGCGCGAGATATTTGGAACAGACGTCACCGAAATCCTGCTGCGTGATGAGAAGTCTGATCTAATCACCGTACCCTATGCGTTTTACAGGGACTATCAGGACCCCGAGCCATTTGCGATGGGCGAAGGTCTGACCTCCAAGGTCATACTCTCAGGCAAGCCATTGGTGTTGGGCACGACTGAGCAACACGTTGCTCTGGGCGCACTTATACCTACAGAAGATGACAGGACCGAATCCTACTTGGGTGTGCCGATCATCGCTGGTGACAGGATTTTGGGTGTCGTCAGCGTTCAGAGCTACGAGAAGAATATCTTCAATGAAGATCATGTGCGTCTGTTGCAGGGGCTGTCATCCAGCATGGGCGTCGCCATCTCCAACGCACATCTGTTCGATGAGACGCAGCGCCTGCTGAAAGTGACAGAGGACCGCGCAAAAGAACTGGCGATTCTCAACAGCGTTGGCGAAGCGATGACGAAGTCGCTTAACCTGGACACTGTTATTCGCTTGGTAGGCGACAAGGTGCGGGAGGCTTTCGGCACCGAAGTCAGTGAAATTTTATTACACGATAGCGAAACCGGCTTGATCCATGTCCCTTATGCATACTTTAGGACCTATAGAGCTATCGATCCATTTCCAATGGGCATGGGAGTAGCTTCGAAAATCATAACAACAGGTGAGCCCTGTGTTTTCGGCACTCTTGAGGAAGGAAAAGAGCTTGGCGCCTACTTTCCACACGAAGAGGATAGGACTGCCTCCTACATAGGCGTGCCGATCAAGTCTGGTGAGGGAACACTGGGTGTTCTCAGTGTGCAGAGCTATCAGAAGCATGCCTTCGACGAAAACCACGTGCGCCTGCTGCAGACGGTGGCCTCCAGCATGGGGGTCGCCATCGCCAACGCCCGCCTATTCAATGAAACCCAGCGTCTGCTCAAGGTGACTGAAGCCCGCGCTGCCGAACTTGCCGCCATTGGAACGGTTAGTCAGGCGCTCATAGCAGAATCGGAACTTGACAGCACGATCCAGTTGATCGGTAACCAGATGCAGGAGATCTTTGATGCCGATATTGTCTACGTCGCACTGCTCGATCCGGAAACCAAGCTAATCCATTTCCCCTATCAGTTTGGCGAGGCCTTCAACACACTAACCCTTGGCGAGGGGCTGACAAGCAAGATCATAGAGACTGGTGAGCCGCTGCTGATCAATCAGGATGTGGCGGAACGTGGAGCGCAGATCGGGGCTACCCCCGTCGGCAAGGATGCGTTGTCCTATCTCGGCGTTCCGATCAAAACTGCGCAAGGAACGCTTGGAGTTATCAGTGTTCAGAGCACTACGCGGGAGGGCATATTTACCGATGACTCGCTTCGTTTGCTTTCCACCATTGCCGCCAATGCCGGTGCGGCCCTCCATAACGCGCAGCTATTTACCGAGCTCAAACAGCTTTCCCTGGCGCTGCAGCAGGCAAAGGAGGCGGCCGAGGCGGCAAATGAGGCGAAGAGTTCTTTTCTGGCGACGATGAGCCACGAAATTCGTACGCCAATGAATGGCGTGATCGGAATGAGCAACTTGTTGCTTGGTACAAAGCTTGACGCTGAACAACGTGAGATTAGCGAGACTATCAGCAACAGCGGCGAAGCCCTGCTAACGATTATCAACGACATACTCGATTTCTCCAAGGTTGAGGCCGGCAAGCTGGAGCTTGATCCAAGTCCCTTCGAACTCCGGGAATGCCTTGAGAGCGCAATTGACCTGGTGGCCTCCAAGACCGCGGAGAAGGGGCTCGACCTAGCGTACTTGGTGGAGCCCGGTACTCCCGACGGGATTGTCGCAGACAGCACAAGACTGCGGCAGATTTTGCTTAATTTCCTCAACAATGCTGTGAAATTCACGGAACGGGGTGAAATTGTACTATCGGTGACGAGAGTTCCGTCCGCAGTTGAAGACATGGGGACACCTCACCGTGGAAGCGAAGAGGGCTTATCCACACTGCAGTTCGCAGTACGCGATACCGGTATCGGAATTCCCGAGAGCCGACTGGATCGCTTGTTCAAGTCTTTCAGCCAGGTCGATGCCTCGACGACGCGGCGCTACGGCGGAACCGGGCTAGGGTTGGCGATCAGCAAACGACTGGCAGAACTGATGGGCGGCGAAGTATGGGTGGAAAGCGTTGAAGGGTCAGGGACGACATTCTTCTTCACGATCCGTGCTGCCGTAGCGCCCGCCCCCAGGCAGGCGCAAATGTCTGTGGCCAAAGTTGAACTCGCACGCAAGCGGTTGCTCATCGTTGACGACAACGCAACCAACCGGCGCATTTTGTCTCTGCAGGCCCAATCCTGGGCTATGGTTCCACACACAACCGAATCGCCCCTTGACGCATTGCGCCGGATTTCGAGTGGCGAAAATTTTGACGCCGTCGTGCTCGACATGAGTATGCCAGAGATGGACGGCATAGAACTGGCCAAACGATTGCGTAGTCTTGGTCAACGGGGTGACCTTCCACTGATATTGCTGAGCTCCCTCGTCCCTCTTGATGAGAAAAGCAAGGCGGCTATCGAGAGCATCAAATTTGCGGCGATGCTTCCTAAGCCGATCAAGCCCTCGCCGCTCCTCAATGCTTTTATGTCAGTCTTTGCCGTGGCTCCAACGCGTTCAGCCAAGCCTGATCAACCCAAGGGACCATCCCTCGACAGCGAAATGGCGGCAAAATTGCCGCTTCGGATCCTGCTGGTTGATGACAACATCACCAATCGGAAGATTGGGTCCAAGGTGCTTGAACGGCTTGGCTACAAGGTAGACTTGGCGGTGGATGGAGAGACGGCGATTTCGTCATTTGCCGAGGGACAACACGATGTCATCCTGATGGATATCGAGATGCCGGACATGGACGGGCTCGAAGCCACGAGGTTGATCCGCGCATCAGGCGCCGGGGATTCGCTGCAGCCTTTCATCGTGGCACTTACCGCCAATGCAATGGCCGGCGACCGCGAGCGCTACCTGGAAGCTGGGATGGATGATTACCTGAGCAAGCCGTTGCGCGTGGAGGAGTTGGTCGCCTCTCTTAAACGCGCCCACCAACATAACTGACAACAAAGGTCTGGTCATGGATGTTGTGCAGGACGCTCTAGACAAGCTCCTTGATCTCATAGGTGGGGATCAAGGCTCTCTTGCAGAACTCATTGAGAGTTTTCTGGAGGAATCCCCGTTGCTGGTCGAGCAGATGCGCCGGGCTGCGGAGTCCGGCGACCGTTCAGGCCTTGGCCGCGCTGCCCATACGCTGAAATCAAGCGCGCGGGACTTCGGCGCCAACCAACTTTCCGCGCTTTGCGCGGCAATGGAACAATCCTGCCGCGACAGTATGCCCGGCGGGGCCGCGACGGAAGTGGAACTCATCGCGGGCGCGTGTGACAGGGCCAGCCGAGATCTAAGCTCGCGCCTTGCCGATTTGAAACGAGGGGGACAACCGAATGAGCATAGAATCGGAGACACAACCACCTAATGCTCGCGCATCTCAGGGTGCGCGCGTGCTCATAGTAGATGACTCAGGCACTGTGCGCCTGAAACTCAGCAAAGCCATTCAAACGCTTGGCCATGAAACAACAGCTGTCGCAAGCGGCAAGCTGGCGCTCGAACAGGTCACCCAGAACTCATTTGACCTGGTACTCCTTGATATAGTCATGCCCGAAATGGATGGGTTCGAGGTGCTCAAGGCGCTCAAGTCCTCGCGAGCCACTCGCGATCTGCCAGTGATCGTCATTTCGGCGCTCGATGAAGAAATGGGCAGCGTGATAAGCGCTATCGAGCTTGGCGCTGAAGACTTTCTGCCAAAGGACTTTGAGCCCGCTCTACTGAAGGCTCGTGTGGACACCTGCATCGAGAAAAAAAGACTCCGCGACGTTGAGACGGAATATCTGCGGCAGGTCACCAAGCTGACCAGGGCGGCCGCCACCTTGGAAACCGGGCGGTTCAATCCTTCGAAACTTGGCATCCGCGATGTGGCAAGCCGTACAGATGGTCTCGGCAAGCTTGCCACCGTGTTCGCGGCAATGGCCCAGAAGGTCTACGAGCGAGAGCGAAAGATGCGGCAGAATATTCGCACGTTTCGTGGGGCTCTATTGCTGCTTGCATGTGGTGGGCTATGGGGCGTCGTCGTGCCACTTTCCAAGATGGCTTCGCTCGTTGAGGCTCATCCGATAGGATTGGCAATCCTCATTGACATTATAGGAGCTGTGTTCTGCATCGGGATCAGTTTGAAGCGACGGACAATGCCGAGCCTCAAGGATCTCACATGGGCGGATCGGAAGTTCATCCTGCGTTTTGCGTTCATTAGCTCGGTGATCAACCAGGTCTTGGTGTATTGGGTGGCAAGCAAGCTTCCAGCTTCGATCGTCTCCATTGTCATCGTGCTTGAGGGATTTGCCGTCTTCTTGTTCGCCGCTTTGATGCGGACCGAAGCTCCGAATTTGAAGCGCTTTTTAGGTCTTGGATTGGGTCTCGTCGGCATCTTCATTATCCTCCTCTACGGAGAGCCCGGAGAAATGGCCACCAGTTGGGTGTGGCTTGTCATTGCTCTTGTAATTCCCGTCACTTACGCGGCCGAGGATGTCTATCTCTCAGAGTCCAAGCCCGCCAACATCGATAACGTCGCCCTGTTCGGGTTGTCGCTCGTCGTCTCGGTTTTGATGCTGATCCCACTTGCCGCTTTTTATCAGGACTTCGTGCCATTTGATCTGTTGACTGGTCGCCTTGGAGTCATCGTCTTGCTGATGGCTGCCGCTGGCAATTTGGCGATGCTGCTTTTCATTCAGTTGATCGCCAGCACCGGTGCTGTCTTCGCAAGCCAGAACGCCTATGCGGGAACAGCAGCCGGCATAGGCTGGAGTATGCTGTTACTTGGAGAGGCGATACCAGTTGTGACCTGGGCCTCGCTGGCCCTGGTCATCGTCGGTCTCCTGATGGTCGAGCCAAAGCAGGAGGCTGAGGAAGAACCCCCGCCCCTTGACGACTCGCTGGAGGCCGCGGCTTGATCTGCTGCCGTCACCCACGGAATGAGAGATCGGCTACCAACCACTGACGCGCCCGACATCAAGGCGACGAGGCGCCCCCTTTCGAAGCGGATTGAAAGCAAAGCCGTTTCACCATGGGCAATTCGAAACCTTTTGAGGAGATCGCCATGAGCGCTCAAGTCTTGCCCAGCGTTCTCGCATTTGAACGCTACGACCCGACTGACGCCTCGCTGGACTGGCTGCGCGAGCGTGGGGTCAACGTCATTTTCGGCAATGCGCTCTGGGAAATGCCGTTCAAGCGCTTCACCGAGGATGAGCTGATTGCCAAGGCACATGGCTGTGTCGCCTTGATGGGGGCAAGCGGCACCCGCATCACCAGGCGCGTGATGAAGGCGCTTCCGGATCTGCGCTACATCTCAAAATATGGCATTGGCGTCGACAGCATCGACATCGACGCCGCCACCGAGCACGGCATTCTGGTTTCGAGTACGCCGAACGATTTTCAGATCTTCACGGTCAGCGAGCACGCGGTCGCCCTGATGCTGGCGGTTGCCAAACAACTTGGCACGTGGACGCCCGAATTCATGCGGCGTGGCGGGTGGCGCGGCCTGACACATGGCGCGACGCTGCGCGGCGCCACCGTCGGCATCCTCGGCCTCGGTCGCATCGGCCGTGGCGTGGCGCAACGGCTGTCGGGCTGGGAGACCCGCATCCTTGCCTACGATCCCTTCCTGGAGGAAGCGCCTCCAGGCATCGAACTCGTCGACTTCTTCACGCTGGTGGAGCAATCCGACTTCCTGACGCTGCACGCAACGCCGAGCCCGGATAACCATCACATCCTAAGCGCCGCCGCGTTCGCGAAGATGAAACCGTCAGCCATCGTCGTCAACACCGGGCGCGGATCGCTGATCGACTACACAGCCCTGCGCGCAGCGCTGGCCAATGGCCAAATCGCGGGTGCGGCGCTCGACGTGTTCGATCAGGAGCCGCCGAAGACCGACGATCCGCTGTTTTCGCTACCCAACGTCTTGTGCACCCCGCATGTCGCGGCCTGGACGGCAGAAGGAACTCAGGCTATCGGCTGGCATGCGGCCAAGAACCTATGGGCCATGATGAGCGGCGAAGGACAAGCCGATATCGTCAACCCGCAAGCCAGGCAGCACAGAAGTGCGGTCTTGCTTGGCGGCGCGTGATTCGAGGAGGCTTCGTGAGTGCCCCAAGCCCTTCTGCCTCGATTGTGGGACCAACAAGGCAATCAATGTGGTTCCTGAACTTTGCCGACGAGGAGGTCCGGGCTTCACCAGATTACCGACCGGTCGATTTCGCCGATGCGCGCCCGGCCGGTTAGCGCCATAGCCATCTCGAAGTCACGGCGAAGCAAGTTGACACAATGGGCTACGCCCGCGGCACCACCCGTTGCGAGGGCGTAGATATATGGGCGGCCAATCATGACTGCGCTTGCCCCCAGGGCGATCGCCTTCAAGACGTCGGTGCCACGCCTAACGCCGCCGTCGAGGATGATGGGAATCCGGCCGGCCACCCGCTCCGCGATGGCGGGGAGGGCGTCGATGGTCGCCGGCAGGGTGTCGAGGTTACGCGAACCATGGTTCGAGACGACGATGGCATCGGCACGGGTTCCGATGGCTTGCTCGGCATCGTCAGGATCAAGAATGCCCTTCAGGACAAGCGGCAGGGTTGTCAACGAACGCAGCCAGGCAATATCCTCCCAGGTCGGCATGGCCCGCTGCTGCGCTGTGCCAACTTTGAGGACGCCGGTGTTCCGGTCCTTGAAGTATGGCGTTTGAAGGCTGTCGGGAATTTTGAAACCTGCGCGGAATTGCCTGCGGCGATCGCCTGGCGTCGGCAGGTCGACCGTTACGCTGATGGCCTTTGCGCCCAGTGCCGCCATCCGCGATACGAGTTCGCCATTGAAAGCGCGGTCGCTTTGCCAATAAAGCAGGAACCAGACAGGAGACTGGCTCACCGCCACGCAATCCTCGATCGCCGCCGTCGCCGTAGTACCCATAGTGAACACTGCTTCCGCCACTCCGGCGCCGCGCGCCGTGGCCACCTCGCCTTCCGGATGCGCCAGTCGCTGATATGCTATTGGGGCCAGAATGATAGGATGCGGCAGCCTTTGCCCGAAGAGTGTGATCCAGGTATCAAGTCTTGTCACATCGCGCAGCACGCGCGGCCTTAACCTGACGCGGTCGAACGCGGCTTCATTGTCACGCTTGGTGATTTCTTCACCAGCACCGGCGGCAATGAACTCGTAAACGGCGTGCGGCAATAGCTCCCGGGCCGCTGGTTCAAGATCCGCCAGGCAGAGAAATCGGGTTTCGATGTCAAGCGGCATGGACCAGTCCGATCAGTATTTCAGAAAAAGTCGGCTATTTGACAGGGAACATTCGTGCAAATCGCCGCTGGCCGCAAGGCGGCGCCGCCGCGCGCAAGGCAGCGAGTTCCGATCAACGCAGATTCCGGGACATCGTGCATATTTGTTGGGCCCTGTTTCTCCTCTCCATAAGACATCGGAATCGCCAAAGGTGCCCGCCAGCGCGACGTGAAATCAGGACTGTTTCGTCAATTTCGCGGCCAACCGCGACTTAGCGGTGCTTCCCGCTCATTCCCGCTGGTCGGGCACTGCTTTACAGACAGTTCGGATTACGACGCAGATCTGGACTCTAGCAGGTGACGCGGGAAGTTCTGCTTCAGCGCCAATGTCTCCCGAAACCGGACTGTCCCCTCCCGGCCCAATTGACGTCATTCCGGATTCGGGCGAAGCCGCTTAGCGCTGGCGCACAGACCTATCATCTTTATTGGTCAGGCAATCATGCGCGTTGTGCCCACATCACGATCCGCTCTCGGTCGGCACGATCGCAGTAAAGGAGCGCCGCAGTACCGGCAAGCTTTCCTGCATCTGCTACCGAAGGAGTTAACCTCGGCGCGGGCTTCTTCGTTACGGCCAGAAGCGGCAGGGGACGCGGCCAAAAATAGGCGAACAAAGAGAAACTTCGAAAACGTTCTGAACTGCTCCAATGAACCGCCTCGGTGTGCGCTCTAGACAGAAGAGACCCTGCCCATGGTCATCCAATCCCATTGGTCGTGGTCAGGATTGATCTCCATGGCGTGTTGGATCAATTCGACTGCCCTTTCATGCCGCCGAGTGAGTTCAAGATTCCCGCCTGATAGTGGATCGCGCGATTGTGACCAGGAAACTTTCTTCGCCAAGTCTTCCACGACCCGCGCCGCGACCTCGACGACCTCGCCCGTGAGGTGTTGGCCCTCGGCGGCGACATAACCCAGGTGAATGCCAATGCCAAGGCGCACGCGCTCTGCCTCGGGAACTTCGAGGTTCCGCCTATCGACCTCGAACTGGATATCGCGCGCACACCGCAACGCCCTTTTCGGTGAATATTCTGGGCGACAAGAGGCCTCTGATCGGCGCGATCCTAGCGTCGGAACTCAGCGGCGTGCCACACTAGAGGTGCTGGTCGCCCTGTTTGAATTCCTTTCTCACGTAGAGCCCCAACTTCTGCTGATTTTCGAAGACCTGCACTGGGCAGACAGCCTCGTTGTAAGCGGTTCAAGACATCATCGGCGCAACGTCCTGCGTCACCGGGACTTTCTTTTGGGCCTCCGCCGTCTGCGACAGGGCAAGCACGGCGAACAGCCCTGACATAACGAATTTCTTGACTGGCTCTGTGGCCTCATGGCTTGAAACCAGACTCGTCCAGCACGGCGACCTGTTTGCCTTCGATATAGAAGCGGATCGCGTGCGTTTCGTTGTCGATGTCTATGCGCGTCGGTTGCGCGGCCAGCCCCGCCGGGACGGTCCTGGCGTATTTCGAAGGAAAATCCCCAGCCGGTGCGTAATGGAAGAGTAACGCGAATGCGATGCATCCGGCGGTAAATACAAAGAAGGTAAGTCTGGAATAGATGGTCGACGTCATCTGGTCGTTCCTTCAGGTTGAAGTTGCATCTACGGTTCGATTGCTCCAGGACTTCCGATCATGGTATCGGCGCTGGCGTGGTCTAGCAGGCAATTGTTTGATCAGTATTTGAAGATCGCAAAAAGATCTTATCGAAGTTGGTTGTGAGCCAAGTCACCGAGATCGGAGCGTTGCGAATTAATTATCCCGCTGACCCGCTGCTGTCTTGTGCTATGTTCTGTTCAGCCTGCTGCAAAAATTGCAGCGGTGATGCCAGAGGCCGCCGATGCGCTACCTGAACTCCGCTCACTATATCAATGTGGTGGCCAAGACCGGTTCGATCCGCGCCGCCGCGGAATTGCTCGCCATAACCTCGACGGCGCTCAACCGGCGTATATTGGCGATGGAGGCCGAACTGGGCGTTGCGATTTTCGAGCGACTGCCTCACGGCGTGCGATTGTCCAGCGCCGGCGAACTTCTAGTGCAGCACATGCGCAACCAGTTATCCGATATGGAGCACGTGAAATCGCAGATTGCAGACCTTGCTGGCGCCCGGCGCGGCCATGTGGCGATCGCCTGCAGCCAGGCGCTATTGCCCTACCATCTGCCGATGCAGATCTCACTCTACCGCAAGGAACATCCGAATGTGACCTTCGGAGTGCACCTGCGCGACCGGGAGGAGGCCGAGCGCGCCTTGGTCGATCACACGGCCGACATCGCCATCGTCTACGAGCCAACCCGGCTGGCTGCTTTCATGACGCTGATGCGGGTGCACCAGCCGGTGCATGCGGTTATGCGGCCCGATCATCCGCTGACTTCTCACGAGACCGTGCGGTTGCGCGCTTGCCTCGACTATCCAATCGCGCTTCCTACATCAAGTTACGGCGTGCGCTACCTGCTCGACATCGGGGCGCAATCGTCATCGCTGCAGCTGGAGCCGGTGATTCAGTCGGACAGCTTCGAATTCCTGCGCAACCACGCCATCTCAGAGGATATCATCACTTTCCATTTCCCAATTGGCCTGTCCCACCAGACGATGACTGGTGACATGATCTCCCGGCCGCTCGACCCGCGCGACGTGCCCGCTGGCATGCTCTATGTCGGCCAACTCAAGGGCCGCACCCTACCGGTGGCCGCTGCCCGTTTCGCCGACCAGCTTTCCGCCTCCCTGGCGCAGCAGTATGACGTGTCGTGATGGCACCTGCCACTCAGCTTGATGCACTTGGATAAGGGTGTCGGGGTTGCTGTCAAGCGTTGCTGGTGTATGCGCACCCGTCAGGTGCGCAGCGACACTGTCCGGGCCTTTGTCGGGCCACGACCTACCTAGGCCCGCGAAGCGCCGGCTGTGCACCATGAAGCTGGTCGGCGTCTTGATGGCGCGATCACGAAGAGCGTATTGTCGCCTTGACGCGGGCGCATGTATTGCTGGCGGAGGCGTGCGATCTGTCTGCAATCGAAGTCGAGCGCGCATTGCTTGATGCGCTGACGTCGCGGTTCCCTACCGATATCCCTGTCTCGAACTTGCGGTCGAAGAGGGTGCGCACACCCTTTTCGACCTGACCAACGCCAAGCTGTGTGGATCTCGGATCATGGCTGATTCCGACAATACCACGACTTTGCCTCCCGTCACGCTTGGACGGCAGACGCAATCTCCATTGACCAAAGAACATCCTAAGCCTTCGGCCGACCCTGCAGTCGAAGACCCGCCGTTGGCCGATCCAGCACTTGTCCTGTCCCTTGCCTGGATTGGCGCGCACGTTGCAATGCTAGCCTCTTCTCTCAGGCAGCAGCAGGCGGAGGAGGGGTTCTTGGAGCGCTGCTCGCTATTGCCTACCGGCGAAGTGATTAGGCGCGGGGAGGGGGCTTGCGCCGACCGCGACTGTCCTGATTTCCTGAAGGAAGAGCAGGATCACGCTGAAAAGGCCGACGCCTTGCTCGCTGAGATTGCCGCGACGCCAGCTCAATCCTTGGCGGGCGTGGTCGCCAAGCTCGCGGTCATCCTTCGGGAGGCGACTGACAACACCGACCTTTGCGAATTTCCGCTCCCGCACATCCGCTCGGCCTTGGCCGATCTGCGGCGCCTCACGCATGAAGCGATAAGCGATCAGCTTCCCGGCTGGCCCGCAGGCAATCAGTCGGTCGGCTCGCTGTTCGAGCAGCCTGCATCATCTTTCGCCGCCTGGCGCGCCTTAGTGCTTGGAGCCAGGGTGATGATGACGCCTATTGCGCCTGGACAAACACGTTCAAGGCCCTGCAAGGGGCTAGCCAGTAGGCATCGCAAAATCTCGACTTGATCGCTCAGAGAGATCTCTCCTCGTCCATTCGTCAATGACGGAATCCAAGGATTTCGCTCAACGCCGCGTCCCCTTATCAAATCCTTGAGAAGGGAAGGATGCGGATGAAGCCGGATACATCGCAGTGGCGTGACCCACAGGCATATGCATTCGTCAAAGGGGCCGCCGCTAATGCGATTGCCTGGGAGTTCCTGCGACGCAATCCCCAGTATCAGCAGGACTTCGCGGCCTCCCGTTCGGCCAAGACGATGCGCGAATTGCACAAGCGCTGGGGTTTACAGTTTCGCCGCCAGGCCCGACCAATCCGCAGTTGAGCAGCCCGTCTATTGGGCTCCTCAGATCGACCCTGGGGTCGTGAACCTTGTCGCGGTTCCGCCGGAACTGCGAGCCCCGGAGGGTAACGCGTTCGACGTCCCAGTGGCCGTGGGCCAGCGTGACGAAGTCGGCCTTCACGAGCGATCTTTGCCGGGCGGCCTGCAACTGGCACTTCTAGGCGACGCGAAGCCGGGCGAACCGCTTGCCGCCATCATCCCGCTCGACGACATGGCGCACGACCGGCTCCAAGCCATCGAGCAGTTCATCCGCTCGATCTATAGACAGCACCGTCCCGACGCCCGCTTGACCGCGGCCCAGCGCCGGCGCCTAGGCCACATGCTGCGATGCCTGGATGGCCGAGACCAGCAGGCATCTCATTTTGAAGTCGCAACCGCGTTGTTCGGTCGGCGGCTGGTCAGCGCCGCCGACTGGCACGACTCGGCTTTTCGCTACCAGACGCATCGCCTCCTGCGCGACGGCCTGAAGATGGTCGAGCGCGGCTATCGCCAATTGCTGCGCGCGCGGAGGCGTCATCTCTGACGAGTGCCACCGGTCGCGTTGTCCACTTACTTGCGCTGTCTCACGAAGCGTGCTGGGGTACCCTAGCAGCGGACGGTCTGATGTCGGCCTCAACCAGGACCTTCGGAGTGTGGGGTCGTGAGCTTGGAACCGGATGGGCAGGGGCTTTGATGCGGGTCAAGCCATTGTAAGCTGACATCTTGGCGAACCAGTCCGCATTGGCTCTGAGCCCACCGATGCCGCCATTGCCTCCCTCCTTCATTTCACAGAGCGCACCAACGACCTCTCGAACGGGTTGATCTGGCCGAAGGACGGCTGAAGCCTCGACCGCCTATGCCGCAATGGCGCGTCGCTCGTTTCTTCCCCTGGGCGTAGCCCATTCCTCGCGAAACCAAGAAACGCGGGCCTGCGCCATCCTCCGCTTTGCTGCGGTCGCAAGCGATGCGGCGGCGGTCGCCTTGGGCCTCACGAAGCCATCGAGGTCGCATGGTGCGGGCTCGGAAACGAAGAAAACGGAGACTGAAAATGGCTACCATCGGCACTTTCAAGAAGACCAATGCGAACGAGTTCACCGGCGAGATCGTCACCCTCAGCGTCCAGGCCAAGGGCGTGCGCATTATCCCCGACACCCGGGCCAGCGGCGAGAACGCTCCAAGCCACCGCGTTGTGGTCGGCAAGGCCGAGATCGGCGCCGCCTGGTCCAAGCGCTCCAATGAGGGCCGCGACTATCTCGGGCTCAAGCTCGACGATCCGAGCTTCACCGCTCCGATCTACGCCAACCTCTTCGCCGACGAGGAAGGCGAGGGCCATAGCCTCATCTGGTCCCGCCCCAACCGCCGCAACGGCGAGTGAAGCAGCAAACGCCTCGCCCGGTACCGGGCGAGGCGTCTTCTGCCGGTGGCGGCGGAAGCTTTCCGCGCCATACGCTGGATTGCCGGCCTTCCTGTCATCAGATGCATTGCTTGATGCGCAATGGCGTGAAGATCGTCGAGCGCGGGTATCGTAATTGCTGCGCGCGCCGGCGCCACTCCCTGAAGGCCTCTTGGCGGTGCGAAATAGCGGCCCGCAATTGCGCACCTGATCATCGTCCCCACGCTCCTCCATCCTGGCCATGGATCGCCGTTCAATCGCGACGGCCGTAAGGAGACATCCCATGAATGCCGACGCCGCGCCATTGCCGCCGCGCTACCTGCGCACTTCGGAAGCTGCGCATTTCCTCAGTCTTTCGGCGCGTACGCTGGAAAAACACCGCACCTACGGCACCGGGCCTGCCTACCGCAAACTCGGCGGCCGCGTCGTCTACGCCGTCGACGACCTCCAGGCCTGGGTCCAGCGCGGCGCCATGACGTCGACATCCGATCCGCATGGCTCGGTGCTGCCCGCCAAGCCTCAAGCCGCCCGCCTGATCGCCTATGCCGGGCGCGAGAGGCGCTGACCCGGCTGATCTCCCCCTATGCCTGGATGCAAACAGCAACCGTCGGAACGCGGACAGCTTGATCTGTTCCACGCGCTGCCCGGTGTTGTCGCGCCACGCGATGCGCAGGACCTCATGGCCTATCCCTTCTTCTCCCTGGCCAAATCCAGGCGCATCGCGCCGATCGACTTTCGCGCTGGCGATGTGGCGATCCGTGTCGAAGCGATGCCCGACCACGGCATGGCGACGATCTGGGATGCCGATATCCTGATCTGGGCCGCGAGCCATCTCGTCAACGCGCGGGATGCTGGATTGCGCACGTCGCGCCTGATGGCTGCGACGCCATACGAAATGCTGACCTTCGTCGGCCGCGGTGTCTCGAAGCGAGACTACCTGCGCCTCAAGGCGGCGCTCGATCGCCTGCAGTCGACAAGCGTCGTCACCTCCATCCGCCAACCCGCCGAGGGCCGGCGCCATCGCTTCTCATGGATCAATGAATGGCAGGAGCGCTTCGATCGGAACGGCCGCCCGCTTGGCGTCGAATTGATTTTGCCGGATTGGTTCTATCGCGCCGTTATGGACGATGCACTCATCCTGACGATTGATCGTGCCTATTTCGGGCTGACCGGCGGGCTGGACCGGTGGCTCTACCGGGTGGTGCGTAAGCATGGCGGACGCCAGCGCGCTGGCTGGCGCTTCGACATCCGGCATCTGCATCAGAAGTCCGGCAGCCTCTCGCCGCTCAAGCGCTTCGCCTTCGAACTGCGTGACATCGTGCGCCGCCAACCTTTGCCGGGATATCTGCTGTTCACGGAAGTCGAAGCCAGCGGCCGTGTGCTGCTGGCCTTCGAACCGACGCCCGCGCCGGTTGACAGGATCGTGCCATCGGGAACCCGCACCATCGTGCCATCGGGAACCGCATCCTCGTGCTTTCGGGAACGGCGATCGGCCTTAAGGGACGGGCCCGCAACGGAAAATCGCGCTCTTAACTTAGAGTCTAACTCTCAATCTAACAGTCTTGCGCGCAAGCCGCGGACTGGCGGTGGCGAGCAGGAGCGTCGGTGCGCTGGCCGGCGCGCGGGAGACGACACATGACGTCGTCTACCCGATCAACGCCGCGCGGTAACCTCACGACGGTCGAGCTGATCTGGATCGAGAAGCGGATTGAACATCGCATGCGCTTCGGACGTCCTGCCGATCAGACGATCATCGACAAGCGGCGCCGCGTCGTCGGATTTGCGCCAGGCAGTGTTTTTGCGTTCGTGCGATGGGCGGCGAATGACTTTGGCACTGTCGTTTCGCGCATCGACATCGTGCGCGCGGTCTTGCCCGCTGAACCTTATCAGACGCTGCCCTACATCCGACCAGGCGGCGAGATCCTGCTCAAGATCGCAGGCTGGGACAAGGTTGAGCGCGTTCTCCAACGGATCGATGCAATCGAGGCGATCGGTCTCGATCCGGCCGAAGCCACACCGGACTATTGGCGTCAGACCCACAACCGTCTCATTGCCGGCGGGACGCCACGTGCCTATTCGCTCGAGCAGCACCGGGCCTTTCTGTTGCGCAAGCGGGTGACCTCATGAGCCGCGCCGCCTGCATAGCCGCAGCGCTTGCGGCCGTCGTCGCGACGGTCGCTCCGGCTGTCGTGGAGATGCCGCCGCTGCTGCTGTGGAATGCATCGGCCAGCGCGCCGCTTGGGCTGTATGCGATCAGGAAAATGGCCGTACCAACGGCCGGCGCGCTCGCTGTCATCGCACCGCCAGACAAGGTCGCCCAGTTCGCTGCCAAGCGTGGCTACCTGCCGCTCGGCGTGCCGATGCTGAAACACATCGAGGGCCTTCCCGGGAGCCAAGTCTGCCGCCTCAGTCGCGTCATCACGGTGAACGGGCTCGCGTTGGGTGCTGCACTGGAGCGCGACCGCAAGGGACGTGCCCTGCCTGACTGGCAGGGCTGCCGCGTCATCGCCGCCGCCGAAATCTTCGTCATGAATCGGAAGGTCGGGGACAGTCTCGACGGCCGCTATTTCGGCCCGTTCCCGGCGAGCTCGATCGTCGGAGCCGCGCTGCCGCTTTGGACCGACGAGAGGGGTGATGGCCACTACACCTGGCTCGCTCCGGCGAACTGAAATTCAGCCCAGCCAACAAGAGGAAAGAGATTATCCATGGCCGAGATCGGCGTCTTCCACAAAACTGAATCTGGTTATTCCGGACGCATTCGAACGCTGCTCGTGGATGCCGAGCTGGTGCTCGTACCGACCAAAATATCTGACGGCAAGGCGCCTGATTTTCGTATCCACATCGGCGACGGCAGCGGCCCCGAGGTCGGCGCGGCCTGGAAGGAAACCGGACAGACGGCTGGAGACTATCTGTCGTGTCGATTGGAGGATCCATTGTTTGGTCGGCGCTTCCGCGCCAGTCTCTTCCTAGCCGACAACGGCTCCTGGTCGCTGCGCTGGATTCGGCCGAAAGCGCGGCCGGAGCGTACTCGATGAGTGGGCCATCGGCGCCGAACTTTGCGCACGAATGCCGGCCCCTCAGTTGGTTGCCTGTTTGGCGTAAAGCACTTTTGCTTATCGGCGGCATGCTGATCTTCTGTCACGCAATGACGGGCGCCTTCGCACAATCCACGCCGGCCCCGCGCAAATCCGCGGACGATCCTTATGCCGCGCCTATTGCCGAGGCGTCACATCGCTTCCGCATTCCTCAGCGCTGGATACGGGCAGTCATGCACCTCGAAAGCGCCCGCGACCCGCGCGCCGTGTCGCGAAAGGGGGCTTTGGGCTTGATGCAGATCATGCCTGGAACCTGGGCCGAGCTGCGCCTTCGCCACCAGCTCGGCCGCGATCCCTATGATCCACACGACAACATCCTTGCCGGCACCGCCTATCTTCGCGAGCTGTATGATCGATACGGTTCACCGGGCTTTCTGGCCGCCTACAATGCGGGGCCAGGGCGTTACGAAGCCTCCTTGAAGGGCCGTCCGCTGCCGGCTGAGACCCGGGCCTATGTTGCGACGCTTCGCCCTTTCTGGGGCGGTGGTGATGCATCCGGCGCGCTCACCGCCGGTCATGCCAGGGCCGTCAGTTGGAAGGTTGCGCCGCTGTTCATCGTGCCGTCCGCGTTCATGGCCGCTTCCGGTGTTCCGTCCGAGGAAGCCCCCTCCGGCGAGGTTTCGTCGCCACCGTTGGTGCGCAGACTTTTCGCGGCCGGTTCGCAGCGCGCCAGCTGTTCACTGGGTCCGACGTCCGGACACCGCAGCGATGACGAAGTCGCCGTCAGGTCGCGCCCTGGCGTCTGTTTTGACGTCGCAGCCAATGAGGCGCGGAGAGCACAGGGCAACAACCGAGGGATGGCAAGATAAAAGGGCGCACATTGCGCGGCGGTCGGTTGGTTGTATTTGCTGGGCTTCTAGCCACTTTCCGCACATTGCAGCGAACAGGCGCAATGTGCTGAAAGCATGCAAATCGTTGTATTTGTTATGTTTATGGCAGTGTGAGGGCGCGTGCCGTGTCCGATGAGGGCGAGTTCCGCGTCCGTCCAGGTCGCATTCGGTCAACACGATCCCAATCGTCGCGGCCCTTCATCGCCCAGGTGCTCGCGGCCGCCCAGAAGGCTGGCGGCGGCGTGTCGCGGGCCGGAGGGATCGGCTCAGGCAAGCGCTCCCAATTTGGACGCGGCAGGGCAGCGAGCGTCCAGGCCAACCGTTTGCTTACCGGCCGCTCCCGCATCGCCATGATCAAGACCCGCGTGGTTCGTCATTCGAAGCGTGGCGCGCCGTTGGCGCTCCACCTCAACTATCTGCGGCGCGAGGGCGTCACACGGGACGACGCGAAAGCCCGCATGTTCGGACCGGAAGTCGACGAAGCGTCGGCCACGGATTTCGTCGCGCGCTGCGAGGACGACCGGCATCATTTCCGCTTCATCGTCTCGCCCGAGGATGCCGTCGAAATGGCCGACCTGAAATCCTTTACCCGTGATCTCATGGGTCGCATGCAGAAGGATCTCGGCACCGCGCTCGACTGGATCGCGGTCGATCATTGGAACACCGACAATCCGCATGTCCACATCATCCTGCGTGGCCGGGCCGACGACGGCCATGATCTGGTGATCTCACGCGACTACATCAGCCGTGGCATGCGCGATCGCGCCAGTGACCTGGTCACGCGGGAGCTCGGCCCCCGGTCCGATCTCGAAATCCGCCGGCATGTCGAGCGTCAGGTCGAGGCCGAGCGGTGGACCGGGCTCGACCGCCAGTTGCTCCGGGACGCACGCGACAACCGTGTCATCGATCTCGCGCCGCATGCCGATCGCCAGCCTGATGAATTCATCGTGCTCAAGGTGGGGCGGCTGCGCAGACTGGAAACTTTCGGCCTTGCCGAGCAGCTCGGTCCTGGCCAATGGGTTGTCAGCGACAGGGCAGAGGCAACGCTGCGTGCGATGGGTGAGCGCGGCGATATAATCAAACGCATGCATCGCGCACTCTCGGTCCGCGCTATCGAACGCGCGAGCGCCAGCTATGTGCTGGCCGCGGAGACCATCGAGGAGCCGGTTATCGGCCGCCTGATCGAGCGCGGGCTGGATGACGAACTCAAGAGCACCGCCTATGCGGTCATCGATGGCGTCGACGGCCGTTGCCATCACGTCCGGTTCGCCGATCTCGAGGCGGCCGGCGACGGCGCGCCAGGCTCGATCGTTGAGCTGCGCAGATTTGAGGACGCTCAGGGGCGCCGACGGGTGGCGCTTGCCGTGCGCTCCGATCTCGATATCGAACGTCAAGTCGATGCGGACGGAGCGACCTGGCTCGACCGGCAGGCGCTCGCCCGTCCCGCGGCGGCTCTCTCCGATGGCGGCTTCGGCGCCGCGGTTCGCCAGGCGCTCGATCGGCGCGCCGAACACCTGGTCGGACTGGGGCTGGCTGAGCGGCAGCCGGGCGGAACAGTCTTTGCACGCAACTTGATCGGCACTCTGCGACAACGGGAACTCGACGCGCTGGGAAGCAGGCTGGCAGCCCAAAGTGGCCGGTCGTTCAACCGCGCCGGCAGCGGCGACTCCGTGTCGGGCACCTACAACCAGCGCTTTGCGCTTGCATCCGGCCGTTTCGCGATGATCGATGACGGCCTCGGCTTCCAGCTCGTGCCCTGGACGCCTTCTTTGGAGCGCCATCTCGGCAATCACGTGTCCGGTGTTGTCCGCGCTGATGGCGGCGCCGATTGGAGTTTCGGCCGCAAGCCCGGTCTCGGCCTGTGACGGCGCTCTCACTTGGCGCCCGGGATCTTGGGCTGCCGATCCCCTGTCTTCCTTGCCGACAGCGCGACGCGACGCGATCGGGCTGAGCCGGCTGTTGAAATTCGCATCAACCTTGCTGACCTCTCGGCACAAGGAGGACCCAATGTCGGGAACCAAAGTCCTTTGGGGGCAGATCGTCATTGTATTCCTGATCGTGCTCTTCACGATCTGGGGATCGACGCAATGGTCGGCGTGGCAGCTGGGTTATCAGGAGCAACTGGGGGCGCCGTGGTTCGTCATCGGCGGCATGCCGGTCTATTATCCGCCTGCCATCTTCTGGTGGTGGTATTTCTATGATGCCTACGCGCCTGGCATCTTTGCGCGCGGCGGCGTGATTGCCGCCTCGGGCGGCTTCATAGCGATCGCCGTGGCGATCGGCATGTCGCTCTGGCGTGCCCGCGAGGCGACGAAGGTCGTGACTTACGGTTCCGCCCGCTGGGCCGATAGGAGCGAGGTGCAGGCAGCAGGGCTGCTCGCCCCGGACGGTGTTGTGCTGGGGCGGTATGGGCCGCACTATCTACGCCATGACGGGCCCGAGCATGTGCTTTGCTTTGCCCCGACGCGTTCGGGCAAGGGTGTCGGCCTTGTCGTCCCCTCGCTGCTGACCTGGCCTGGCTCAGCAATCGTCCATGACATCAAGGGCGAGAACTGGAGCCTCACCGCCGGCTTCCGCGCCCGCCACGGCCGGGTGCTGCTGTTTGATCCGACCAATGCAAAATCGGACGCTTACAACCCTTTGCTCGAGGTTCGCCGTGGTGAATGGGAAGTGCGCGACGTGCAAAACATCGCCGACATTCTTGTCGACCCGGAAGGCTCGCTTGAGCGGCGCAACCATTGGGAAAAGACGAGCCACGCGCTTCTCGTCGGAGCGATCCTTCATGTGCTCTATGCCGGACCGGACAAGACCCTGGCCGGCGTCGCGGCATTCCTCTCCGATCCCAAGCGGCCGATCGAATCGACCTTGGCAGCGATGATGACAACGGCGCATCTGGGGCAGGACGGGCCGCACCCAGTCATCGCCAGCGCGGCCCGCGAGTTGTTGAACAAGTCCGACAACGAACGCTCCGGCGTGCTCTCGACCGCGATGTCCTTCCTTGGGCTCTATCGCGATCCGGTTGTGGCCGAGGTGACCCGCGCCTGTGGCTGGCGCATCGCCGACCTGGTCGCCGACCCTCGTCCGGCGACGCTCTATCTCGTTGTTCCACCCTCCGACATCAGTCGCACCAAGCCGCTGATCCGTCTCATCCTCAACCAGATCGGGCGCCGCCTGACCGAGGATTTGCAGGCGAGGGCGGATCGCCATCGATTGCTTCTGATGCTGGACGAGTTCCCGGCGCTCGGACGGCTCGACTTCTTCGAATCCGCGCTCGCTTTCATGGCCGGCTATGGGCTGAAAAGCTTCCTGATCGCGCAGTCTCTCAATCAGATCGAGAAGGCCTACGGGCCGAACAATTCTATTCTGGACAACTGCCATGTGCGCGTCAGCTTCGCGACCAATGACGAGCGCACCGCCAGACGCGTCTCCGACGCCCTTGGTACGGCAACCGAGCTGAAGGCGATGAAGAACTATGCCGGTCACCGGCTCTCGCCATGGCTCGGTCATCTCATGGTTTCGCGCTCGGAGACGGCGCGGCCATTGCTGACGCCCGGCGAGATCATGCAATTGCCGGCTGGTGACGAGATCGTCATGCTGGCGGGCACGCCGCCGATCCGGGCGAAAAAGGCGCGCTATTTTGAAGACCCGCGGTTGCGAGAGCGCATTCTGCCGCCACCCGCTCCTAGGGCGAGAGCCGAGCCGGAGCCTGACGATTGGACCGTGCTTCCGTTGCCGCTTCCGCCAGCGGGGTTGGCTGCGGCGCCCGTCGTGGTGAAAACCCAGCAGGAATCGACGGACTCCGAATTGCGGCGGCAACCCGAACTCGATCCTTCGGCTGCGCCGGAGCCGCCGCTCGTCAATGAATTCGAGATCGACGCGCGTGACGAGACGGATGATCTCGCTGCAAGCAGCAGTCGGGTGGCTGGCCTCGTGCGGGGCGTGGCGCGTCAGATCGCGCTCGATCCGGACGATGGCATGGAGCTGTGACGACTGTGCCGGCGACAAAGAAAAAGGTGCAGATCTCCGTCTATCTTGATCCTGCGGTGATGGCGGCGCTGCTCGAATATGCTGCCCGGCGCGATCGCTCGCAGTCGCTCATCGCTGAAGCGGCGATCGCCTCTTTTCTCTCTCCGGATGCCGACGTCCAACGCGAGGCGGCGATCTCCAGGCGTCTCGACCGGATCGACCGCCGGGTCGCGCGGCTGGAGCGCGATGTCGGCATCTCGATTGAAACGCTGGCGGTGTTCATTCGCTTCTGGCTCGCGACCACGCCTGCCTTGCCCGAACCGATGGCCCAGGCGGCGCGCGCCAAGGCAGGTGAGCGCTACGAGGCATTCGTCTCTGCTCTTGGCAGGCGCCTGGCAAAGGGACCAACCTTGCGGCAGGAAATCCCCGAAGACGTTGCGCCGTCCAGCGACGCGGAACGGCAATGATCTGAATGGCATGTCGCCGGACAGAGGCGCCGCCCGAGCGCGCGCGGCGCCACCCCGCCCTGTTGATGCCAGACGGCTTCTGTTTCTGACGCCGGTCAGTTGGCGGTTCCGCACAATTGCGACGTCGTCAATCCTGGCGGCACGTTTTCCGTGGGACCAAATCCGTACTTCGCCATGATGGTGGCGATCGTGCCGTTCGACATGACTTTCGCCAGACCCTGATTGTAGAGGTCGCGCAGATCGCCATCGTCTTTTCGGAACGCGATCGCGATGTAGCTGATCGACTTCGCGTCCGTCGTGAACGGGCTGGCGCGCTCCAGATCGGGGCTCCTGTTGCCGGCCAGCAGCCCGATCACCGTCGGGGACGAGAACACCGCGGCGTCTGTGCGGCCGGCGCGCAGTGCCGCGATGTTGGTCTCGATATCCGGGAACTGCAGGATGCGGTCCTCCGGCACGCCCTCGGTGATGGCGTTCTTGATGACATTGCTGCCGCGGCCGCCGCCCATGATCGCGTCGGATTTCTTGGCAAGATCCGCATAGCTGTGGATCGCCTTGGGGTTGCCGGCGAGCACGATCGCCGCGTCGTCCGACCTCAGATCGGGAGCGCCGAACGCGACCTGCTGGCATCGCTCCGGCGTTATCGACAGACCGGATGCGACGGCATCGAAGCGCCCGGCCATCAGGCCCGGGATCAAGGCGCCGAACTCGGTGACCTCGAAGTCGACCTGTTTGAGGCCGAGATCGGCGAAGGCAGCTCTGAGGAGATCCGGATGCCAGCCCAGCAACTCGCCGGTTCCCTCCTTCTTGTAGCCCCATGGCGAGCGATTATGGATGCCGATGACGATGCGTCCTTCCTTCAAGACGCGTTCTTTTGTGGTCTCCGCCGCGGCCGGCAACAGAGATCCAACAAGCGCGGCATAGGCGATGCAGGCCAGGCCAATGGCGGCCGATCGGGTTTGAGATTTCATCGGTGCAGTCCTCCCGTGAGATTGAGTTGTTGCGCGCAGGCATTCCGCCTCAGCCGCGCGACGCTACGTTTGAAGATGGCAGTGCGTCAATATAGATGTACAAAATGTATACGAAATATTGCGATTGCAGCAGGTGAGAGCCTCTTCGTTCGTGCCGACGAGGGGAATACGTTTGCTTCGGGAGTTGCGATTGGGTTGATGGTGGAATTCGCGGGCCTTGATCTACGCGGCCTCGTGCGTATTTCCTCCAAGGTCGCCGTAGCCAACCCTGGAGGCGACGAAACGCCATCCGAAGGGCTCCCGCGCAATTGTGACAAGGCAGCCTCGCTCTTCGGCGCTTGTCAACAAGGTGCTGGCCAACAAGAAACTGCTGCCGACATCGGAGCACAGTCTCTACAGCCTGCGCCACACTTTGGAGGATCGGCTGACGGCAGTTAAGGCGCCTGAGGAAGCAATCGCTCCCTTGATGGGCCGCAAATGTATGCGGCCGAAATACGCGCCGCACCATCCTTGGCGCAGAAGCGCCTGTGTGGCTTCAAGAGTATCAGACTGATGGGAACGTAGGGTTTATCATCTTCTTGTTTGTCATCAGCCAGCTTGCTCTGAGGACCATTTGACCCGTTTCGCCAGGAATTCGGCGAAAGGCTTTACATTCATCCCAACGCTAGCCTGTTCAAGCCCAGCGAGGTATGCCTTCCGGTCCTCCACTCTCACCACTGTCCAAGGATAGCCCCCTGATGCCAGCATGGCATTCATCAGAAAGCGAGCCACGCGTCCGTTTCCGTCAGGATAAGGGTGAACATAGCCGAGAAGCCAGTGCCCCAGAACAGCGCGAACTGCCGGGTCTGCTTCGGCTTCTAGTAGATCGAACAGCGCATCCATGCCGTCGAGTACCGCCTCCATACGCGGCGGTACGTGGGATGACCCCTTGAGATACACAGGATGGTTTCGATAACCGGCAAGCGCGCTCGCTTTCAATATGCCTGCACTCACTGAGGGCGCGAAGAGCTCTCTATACCATTCCCGATGCGCATCCCTTGTCAGTTTACCCGCAGGTGCGCCATCGATAATCGCGGCAACGGCATCCTTGACCTTTTGGAACGCCTGATAGTAGCCGCGGGCGGCCAGCGCATCGCGGTTCTTACGATCTGCTTCATCGATCTCTGGATTCCAGCCGCCATCGCGCACGCGGTCGATCAGTTCTGGCGTAACGCTGTAGCCTTCAATCGACAACGAATGATAGGCATCGCTCTCATAAATATCTTCCACGAATTTCATATAGCTATCCTTGTCGGACGGCAGCCCGGGTGCTTTCGGGAAAATTTCGGCCACCGCATCGCGCTGTGATTCCCAGATGGCGTGGAGCCTTGTCACGATCGGCGGCGCGCCTGACGTGATGGCAGTAACACCGACCTGTCCAGCGAAAGGATCGGACTCTCGAATGTCATAGCGTGCAGCCTTGAACGCGGCGACGATCTCGTCAGAGAAGGCATCGCGCCCTATGCGCCGAAACGCGCCGGCAAGCCGCCCGGCGATAGCCGAATGGCCTCCATCGAGCAAAAGCCCTAGCACGCCTGAGACACTGCGTAATGAAGCCATAGCAACCTGGGCTTCGATTGGGTAACGCTGGAAGAATGCCTCGGGTACACGGACTAGGGCGGCATTGACGGGAAACAGGCGCAAGCCGTTCTTCTCCGTCAGGTTTTCAGGCATATCCTTGATTTTGAGGTCGTATAGCGATGTGCCAAATAGCAGGCCGATTTTATTGTTGCCCCCGTAAGGGCTGCTGATCACCACCTGCGGTGGTATCGCAGTAGCCTCTGCGTGCAGGAGCAATGATTGCTCGGGAGAAAGGTACCACGCCTTCCCGAAACGCTCGTTGCAATACATCGCGCAAAACTCCCAGAAGCTGGCATACCAAGGCGTTGTGTCTTGCTCCGGCGCTTGTGGTCCGGTGGACACCAACCACCCTTTGATCACCTCACGGAGGAATCCGTTTTGGAGTAGGCGCTCACGATGAATCCGGGTGATCTCTTGAGATTTGAAAATGCGGCGCCCTCCTGCCTGCCGGTCTTGCAGGATGGCGAGCGATTCCGCGAGTTTTTCGTGAGGCTTAGCCATGGCCGTGCCCTTGCAAGTTTCTTGTGCCGTTCAAGCACAAGTATATAGAGCTGTGTGATCGCAAGTCAATTATGGTGTGCAAAGACAAGTTTTTGATGATGAATCGTTACAAGTTTTTGACACGAAATAGCCAAGAAAAATCTTCAAAATCAATGCGATGTATGGAGAATCGCTGGCGGCGTCACCATGAAAAACCGGGTTTGTAGGAGGCAGCTAAAGCTTACGTTCCTGTTGGCAGAATGATGGCAACAGGAATTCGCGACATCGAGCTTACCCGCATCGGTTCACATTTGCCTTTCGGAACAAATGTCATATCGACGTGACAGGCCGCCCCATCCCGTAACAGTGAGGTCGCGATTGCCCTAAGGGACTTTCTGTCAAAGAACATGAGCTTGCTTTCGTCGAGGATAATGCGAGTGCCGTACCGACAACTGGCCGTCGCAAAATACCCGGTCGGTTAGATAGGTAACACTTCCGAGCGCTTGACCTGTCCCAGGGCGAAGCTGCTTTCGATCGAGGCAATGTTGTCCAGCCGCGTCAGCTTGTCCTTGATGAACCGCTCATAGGCCTCGAGGTCGCGCACCACGATGCGCATCAGGTAATCCCGCTGGCCGGTCATCAGATAGCAGTCGACCACCTCCGGCCAGCGCAGCACCGCCTGGGAGAAGCGGTCGAGATCATCCTCGCGCTGCCGTTCAAGCTTGATCGACGCAAACGCGCTGATCGGCAGGCCGAGCTTCTTCTGGTCGACGACCACGGTGTAACCCTTGATGACGCCGGCGCTCTCCAGGAGCCTGACGCGCCGGGCGCAAGGTGAAGGCGAAAGTCCGACGGCATCGGCGAGCTCGTTTGTCGTCGCCTTTGCGTTCTTCTGCAGCGCGGCGATGATTTTAAGGTCGATTGCATCGAGCGTCGGATTTGGCACGTTTCCCTCGTCTGGGCGTCACTATTGGCTGGATCAGCCAATATCATTGATAGCCTTGCTTAAGAATAGCCACTTTTGAGAGACCTTGGCCGCTATCGTTAGACCGCGATTTCACGGGAGCCGACGATGACGATCCTTTCCGAGCTTGAACGCAAGGTTCTGTGGCTGACTGTCTGGATGATCAATCATGCCAATCATGTTCGCGGGTCGGAGGACGGCCTCAAGGTCGGCGGCCATCAGGCGTCGTCCGCGTCCGCCTCGACCTTGATGACGGCGCTCTACTTCCAGATCCTCAGGCCTGAAGATCGTGTTGCCGTCAAGCCGCATGCCAGCCCTGTTTTCCATGCCATCCAGTATCTGTTCGGCAGGCAGACGCTTGAGCAGCTGCAGAATTTTCGCGGCTATCGCGGCGCGCAGTCCTACCCGTCTCGAACCAAGGATATCGACGATGTCGATTTCTCGACCGGGTCGGTCGGACTGGGCGTGGCGCAGACCCTGTTCTCCTCCCTGGTCCAGGATTATGTCAGGGCAAAAGGCTGGAATGCCGACCGGCCGGAAGGCCGGATGGTCGCCCTTCTCGGCGACGCTGAGATGGATGAAGGCAATATCTTCGAGGCTCTTCTCGAAGGCTGGAAGCACGGCCTGCGCAACACCTGGTGGGTCGTCGACTACAACAGGCAGAGCCTTGATGCGGTGGTGCGGGAAGGCCTGTGGCAGCGCTTCGAGTCCATCTTTCGCAATTTCGGCTGGGACGTGGTGATCCTGAAACATGGGACATTGCAACAGGCCGCCTTCGAGGAAGAGGGTGGCGAAAAGCTGCGGTCCTGGATCGATGCATGCCCCAATCAGCTCTATTCCGCGCTGACCTTCCAGGGCGGCGCTGCATGGCGCAGGCGCCTTCTGGACGACCTCGGTGATCAGGGACCAGTCACCCGCCTGATCGAGAAGCGCAGCGACCAAGACCTTGCCGCCCTGATGGCAAATCTCGGCGGCCATGATCTGGCGAGCATCATCGATGCCTTCGAGGAAGCGCGCGGGCATGATCGTCCGACCTGCTTCATCGCCTATACGATCAAAGGATTCGGCCTGCCGCTCGCCGGCCACAAAGACAACCATGCAGGATTGATGACGCCGGCGCAAGTCGACACGCTGCGGCAAGGCATGGGCGTCCGCGAGGGGCGTGAATGGGAGATGTTCGAGGGCCTTGCATATGATGAGGCCGCGATCCTGTCCTATCTGGCGTTGTCGCCTTTCGCGCAGCCAGCTACCCGTCGCCACAAATCCCTAGCCGTACCCGTGCCGGCACAGATCACCTGGGGCGCACAGGCCTCCATGTCGACACAGCAGGGTTTCGGCCTTCTGATGCACGAGATCGCCAAGTCGGACAGTGATTTTGCAAAGCGTGTCGTCACCACTTCTCCGGACGTTACTGTCTCGACGAATCTTGGCGCTTGGGTAAACAGGCGGGGTCTGTTCGCGCGCGGCGACCAGGCGGACATTTTTCGTGAAGAGCGCATTCCCTCTACCTTCAACTGGACGTTTTCGCCGTCGGGACAGCATTTCGAACTGGGCATCTCGGAGATGAACCTCTTCACGATGCTGTCTGCGCTGGGCTTGTCGCACTCGCTTCACGGCGAGCGCCTGCTTCCGGTGGGAACGCTCTACGACCCGTTTATCGAGCGTGGCCTCGATGCGCTCAACTATGCTTGCTATCAGGACGCTCGCTTTATCCTGGCGGCAACACCCTCCGGCGTGACGCTGGCGCCCGAGGGCGGAGCACATCAGTCGATCGCCACGCCGCTGATTGGCATGGCGCAGGACGGCCTGGCAACATTCGAGCCGGCCTATGTCGATGAGCTGGCAGTCATCCTGCGTTGGGCATTCGACTACATCCAGCGCTCCGGCGAGGCCGAGCCCGATGACCATAGCTGGCTGCGCGATCAGACTGGAGGTTCGGTCTACCTCAGGCTCTCGACGCGGCTGATCGAGCAGCCGACACGCCAGACCGGGGATCCGCTGGCGCGCGACATCGTCGATGGCGCCTACTGGTTGCGCAAACCCGGCCCGAATGCCGCTGTGGTGATCGCCTATTCGGGAGCTGTCGCGCCGGAGGCGGTCCAGGCATTGGGGCTGATGGCCGGTGACCGGCGCGATGTTGGGCTTCTTGCCGTGACCTCGGCCGATCGGCTGAACGCCGGCTGGTCGGCCGGGGCGCGGGCGCGCCAGTATGGCCATCCGCACGCCAGCAGTCATGTCGAGCGCCTGTTGGCCGGCCTCCCGGCCTCATGCGCCATCGTGACGGTGCTGGACGGGCATCCCGCCACGCTCGCCTGGCTGGGGTCGGTCCATGGCCACCGTACGCGCGCGCTCGGCGTCGAGCATTTCGGCCAGACCGGTACGATCGCGGATCTCTATCGGCATTATGGGATCGATGCGCAAGGTATCATGGCCGCCGTGCAATCGGTGTCGGCCGGCCGGCCGCTGAGGCACCTTGGCCCGCCTGACAATCCCCCAGCATCGCCTCACGGCCGGCTCGCTCGATAGGGGCCGTCAATACCGGAATTCCTTGAGGGCGGCTGCCAATGGTCGGCGCCATCTTCCCGCGTGGCTAAAAGCGCGGGGGAGATGAAAATGGTTGAGGCCGGCGATCTCAGGGGCAGTGAAGCGCTGCGGTCGCCGGTTGGAACGGCGGTGGCGATTGCGCATCACGGCGAACTCATCCAGGGCGTCTTCAAGGATAATGACGGGCGCCTTCATCGCGGGCTCGTGACGCTGCCAATTGCCGGCTTGAGGTCGGAGGCACGCTTTGCCAGCAGCGACGCAGATGCGGTCGTTGTCCACCCCGATCATAAGGTCAAGGCGTCGGCAGCCGCGCGGCTCACGCTCGATTTCTTGAACGTCACCGGCGGCGGCCAGCTGACACTTCAAAGCGCAATTCCGGTGGGGCACGGCTACGGCTCATCGACGGCTGACGTTGTCGCTTCCATTCGTGCTGTCGCCGCAGCCGTTGACGTCCAACTGCGACCGTCAAGCATCGGGCGTCTGGCGGTGGCTGCCGAGCGCGCCAGCGACGCGATCGCGTTCGACGATCACGCAGTGCTTTTCGCGCAACGAGAAGGCACGGTTATCGAGAATTTCGGAGGCTCCCTGCCGCCGCTGCTGTTGGTCGGCTTCAAGGCAAATGGCGGGGTCCCGGTCGACACATTGCAGCTGCCGCCCGCACGCTACGATAGTGCCGAAATCCAGGAATTCGGCGTGCTTAGGGCGCTGGTGGCGCGGGCGGTTCGCCTCCAGGATCCCTATCTTCTTGGACGCGCCGCCTCGGCCAGTGCCCTGATCAGTCAACGGCACTTGCCGAAACAGGGCTTCGGCGAGATCGCCGAAATCGCCCGGCGAGCCGGGGCGTGCGGGGTGCAAGTCGCTCATAGCGGCTCGTTGTTCGGCCTGATTTTCGACCTTTTCGCATCGAATCTGAAGCGACGGGCGGCCCTGGTCGCGCAGCAGATAAGACGTGCCGGCTTCAAGGATGTCGAGGTCCATCTGGTCAATGCGGAGGGCTGGACATGGTGACCCTCGACGTGGACTATTTCAGGGACCTTGAGACCCCGCGCCTTGCGCGCCTGGCGCCAAATCTCGTGGCCGCGGCGTTTCCGCTGATGAAGCTGATGCCGGCTCGCTACATTCTGGATCGAGCAGCGTCGGATGGCGAACTGAAGGCCGGCTCCCACATTGTCGAGACGACGTCGGGCACGTTCGGCATGGCGGTCGCGCTGCTGGCGGCGGCGCGTGACTATCGACTTACGCTCGTCACCGCTTCAACGCTGATCGATGCCAAATACAAAGCCCGTCTGGAGCGCATCGGCGCCACGGTCATCGCCCTTGACGATCCGCGCGGCGACGGCAATCAGCCTGGCCGGCTGGAGCGCCTCCAGGAAATCCTGGCCAACGAGCCGGACGGCTTCTGGACCCGCCAATATGACAGTCCGGGCAACTGGCTTGCCTATGCGCGGCTGGCCGAACTTTTCATCCGGGCAATGGGCAAGGTTGACTGCCTCGTCGGCTGCGTCGGTACGGGCGGCTCGCTATGCGGCACCGCGTCCTTTTTGCGAACGGTCTTTCCGCATCTGACAGTGTTTGCCGTCGATACCCATCGCAGCATCCTGTTCGGACAGCCCGTCGGCAAACGCATGCTGCGGGGCCTGGGCAACAGCGTGCTTCCTAAAAATGTCAGGCATGAGCTTGTCGACGAGATCCATTGGGTTGGCGCCTATCCGGCTTACATGACCGCGCATCGTTTGCTGCGCGAGCACGGCCTCTTCATGGGACCGACCAGCGGCGCCGCCGCGTTGGTGGCGCAATGGGTTGCAACGACCCTTCCGTATGCGCAAGTGGCGGTCATCATGCCTGACGAAGGCCATCGCCATGCCGAGACTGTCTACAATGACGAATGGCTCAGCGCGCTGCCTGGCTGGCCCTGCAAGGAACTGTCTGAACCAAGGACTCTGACCACCATCGCACCGGCCGCAGAAACGCAATGGACGCGCTTTCTTTGGCTGCGTCGCAGTCTCGACGATGTGCTGAAAACGCGCGAAGCAAGCGAAGTGCCACCGGTTGCCGGTGCGGCGGAAAATTTATGAAACGAGATCCAGCCCGTTTTTGTCGAGCCAGCGCCAGGCATCGTCCGTCGTCTGGAAGACCTGATCGTGTTCGTTCGATCCCGCGGACCGATCGAGGTCCTTGAGACCGCTGGCTGTCACGACGGCCACGACACGGTCCGTGGCTGCGATGACACCTTGGGCCTTCAATGTCGATATCGCCATCAGTGGCGTGACCGACGCCAGTTCGGCAAAGATCCCTTCGTCCCGCCCAAGGCGCTCCTGCATCGCGATCAGGCCGTGATTGCTGACGGGGACGGCGTGCCCGCCGGATTCGCGCAAGGCCTTCAGCGCCTGAAAGGTGCTGCGCGGCGTGCCGATCGATACGGCAAGGCTGTCGAACAGCATTTTGCGTTCACTCAACGCATCGGCGCCGCTGGCCAGAGCGTCCGCCAGCGACCCATGCACCTCCGCTGCGACGAGACGAGGCAGGCGCGTGATCGACCCTTGCGCAAACAGCTCGCAAAAGCCGGCCCACACACCGGACAACGCATCTCCATAGCAGACCGGCAGGACGCACCAGTCTGGCGCCGTGCCATCTGATTGCTCGACGATCTCATAGGCGATCGTCTTATAGCCTTCGATGCCGAGTGGATGGCTGCCGACGACCGGACCGTGATAGGGCGATGCGATGAACCAGTCGTAACGGGCCGCTGCCTGTTCAAGCAGCGACCATCGGTCCATTTTGCTGACCAAGGGCAGGACCGTCGCGCCATATTTGCGGATCTGCGCCAGCATCGCGCCGGCCGATCCCGCAAAAGTGGTGACGAAGCATTTCAACCCCGCGCGGGCAGCGTAGGCCGCCAGCGAAGCGCCGGCGTTTCCCGATGAGGCGGTGGCGACAATTCTCGCGCCGCGCGCGCGCGCCACGCTGACCGCGATGGTCGAGAAGCGGTCCTTGTGCGACCAGGTCGGGTTCCGGCCTTCGTCCTTGATTGCAAGATCCGGCACGCCGAGAAACGCACCGATGCGCGGCGCGGCCAGCAATGGTGTCAGCCCCTCGCCGAGGCTCACCGCCTCCGCTTCTGTACAAGGCAGCATATGCGCAAAACGCCACAGCGAGCGCGAACTGGTGGCGCCGGCCAAGAGGGGAGACCGCGGGGCCGCATAGACCGGGCGAAGATTTGCCGGCGCGGTGTCTTGGCACCGCGCGCATCCTTTGGAGTCGATTGTGACATCGGCGGGGTAGGAAGCGCCGCATCGGATGCAGACGAGTTCCAGGACCTGGCTTGTGTCCATACCGGGACGGCTAACCTCGCCTGAGGAATGCGCGGACACGTCGTGCGCGAGGTCGCGAAACGGCCGGCTCGTCATGGCTATTCCTTGTCCGGGAAACGATGAATTCGCTTGTTGGTTCAAACAGCCAACAGCACGGCTGTCAATGCGGAATGTGCACTATAGTGTGTCGCACCATAGTGCGCGTCGTAGCATCCCTTGTTCGATGAAACTTCGCGGCGTTTTTGGCCTGAACGTGCAGCGGCTTCGCAGAGAAAGAAAACTCTCGCAGGAGCAGTTGTCTTTCGTTTCGGGCCGCACGCGCGCCTATATCAGCAGCGTCGAGGCCGGGCGGCGCAACGCCACGCTGGATACAGTCGAGATTTTAGCCAAGGCGTTGAATGTCGAGCCACAAGAGTTGGTTTCAGCAAGCGCGGCAAATAAGCGAGCTATTCGGGTTACGAAACCGGCCGCTTCAAAGTCGACCGATTGAAGCCACACTTCCACAATGCATTGCTGACCAGATTTTCACTTATCTCTTCGTTGTGACACGTGATTGACTCCTTCAGTGTACATTCGATGCGTGTCCTATTGAAGATTGTGTCTAGACAGCCATAGGTTGTTCCGCGGGGTAGGGCCTGACTGTGGTTGAGGTCTGCCAATGGAGAACGAAACTGTTGTCGACCTTTTTGCGGCGATCACAAGGATCGATACTGCGCGGTCGGCCGATGCAATCCTTCAGGAGTTCCGCTTCGCCATGGAGCGCTATGGATTGCGAAATTTTCTGATCACCGGACTGCCTGTGCCGCACGGTACGGACTGGCAGCGTGAAATTCTTGCCGATGGCTGGTCTCCTGAATGGCATCGTCGCTACGTCACCGAGGAATATTTTTTGTACGATCCTTGTGTCGCCCAGTGTCGGCACTCGCCCCAGCCTTTCCGCTGGGGCGAGCTGCCGACCGCAAGGCTGGTTCCACGCGCGAAGCTCGTCATGCACGAGGCGGCCGAGTTCGGGATGAAAGAAGGCATCTGCGTCCCAATTCATCTTCCATTGGCCGGGCCAGGCGTCGTCACGATGGCAAGTGACCAGATCGAAGTTCCGGCAAGCGCCATGCCCCTTATCGAGACGCTTTGCGCGCATACCTTTCGAAGCCTCTCAGGGCTGGGAACACCGGGCGATGGCGATGAGCCCACGCCCTTGACGGCGCGTGAACGCGAACTCCTGGAGTGGAGCGCGCAAGGCAAATCCACCGATGACATCGCTTGTATCCTCGGTGTTACCAGGAACACGGTTGAAAGCCATCAGCGCAACATTCGAGCAAAGCTCGACGCGATCAATGTCGCGCACGCCATCGTCAAGGCGCTGCGACGGCAGGAAATCCAGATTTAGCAATACCTGAATACCGTCATACGTACGGCAAGTCCGTTTTCCTACGACCCTCCGCCTGGAGGCGTCATGGTTCGTATACATCTGGTCACTTGGGATAACAGGAAGCACTACAGGAAAGTACTGGAGCGCTACTTTCGGATACGGTACGAGATTTACGTCAAGCAGAGGCGTTGGCGCGCCGTCGCACGGCCCATCAACATCGAGATCGACGCCTTCGACAACGAGCATACGCTTTATGTTCTGGCGCTTGACACCAACGGCAAGATCATAGGCGGTTCCCGTCTCGTGCCGACGCTGGAGCCGCATCTCATGAGCGAGGTCTTCCCGGGTCTCGCCCGCGGCAGGCCTCCCAGAGCAGCTGAAATCTTCGAATGGACGCGTTTCTTCGTCGTTCCATCGCTTCGCACGCAAGGCGCCCCGTCGCCGATCGCTGGCTTGGTTCTTTGCGGTCTGCTCGAGACCGCGCAAAGCTTGGGGATTCGACAGATCAGCGTGGTGTGCGAGACATTCTGGCCAAAACGGCTGCGCGCGCTTGGCTGGACGCTGATCGAGCTCGGTGAAGTTCTCGAACATCCCGACGGCGACATCATCGCGCTGCTGATCGATGTCACGCCAGAGGCTGTTGAACAGACGCGCCGCGCCTACGGCATCGGCGGCGTCCTACTTGCCGACAAGATCTAGACTAGCCCATCGCCAGCTGAAGTTCGCCAGCCGGAGACCGCCAATTGATCGCGAATTGTAGAACTATTCGACGACCATTTTGGGCCGGAGAACGAACCCGCTGCGCGGGATGGGCGCGTGTGGTGAGGTAGAGATCACGAGCCGGACGTCGCGCTCGCATTGAGGGTGGTTCGGCAGCGGCAGAGCATCACGGGCTTCTTCAACAAGGAGCCTGACCATGCCCTATCCTGTTCTCGATGCACCGATCAGCCCCCTGCGTCAGCGGTTGATCGACGACATGACCCTGCGCCGGTTCAGCCAGGTGGCGATCGCCACGCGCAAGGCCCGCGCGAGAAAGCTGCACACCATGAGGCGGCCGGTCTCCCTGCTTTCCGGCCTGCTCACCTGCGGCGGCTGCGGCGGGCGCTATGGCCTGTTCACACGCGACCGTTACGCCTGCCTCAACCACCAGCGCCGCGGCATCTGCGACAATGGCCGCACCATCACCCGCGAGAAGATCGAGCAGCGCGTCCTCGCAGGCCTAAAAGAAAGGCTCGTCTCGGCCGATGCCGTGGGCGAGGCAATCAGAGCCTATGCCCAGGAGACCAATCGCCTTAACCAGGAGCGTCGCGCGCAAGGCGAACAGGACCGCAAGGCGCTCGACAAGATCGAGCGCGCCATCGCCGGCATTATAACCGCGATCGAGGATGGCCTGTACCAACCTTCGATGAAAGCGAGAATGGAAGACCTGGAGAGGCAGAAGGCAGAGATCACCGCGCGTCGGGCAGTGGCGCCCACAGACGTGCCCGACCTGCATCCCAACATAGCCACTCTTTATAAGAAGAGGGTCGAACAGTTTACGCAATCGCTAGCCGACCACGAGGACGGACGCCAGGCCGCCGAGGCGTTGCGCTCATTGATAGGCGAGATCGTCCTCACGCCCGGCGTCAAGCGCGGCGAGGTCCATGCCGAGCTACGCGGCGAGTTGTTCGGCATCCTGGAATTCGCCAAACCCGACCAAAATCAAAAGTCCGACGATGTTATGACAAAAGGGGTTGCGGGTCCCCGCAACCAATTCTATCATAAATCAATTACCGTCCCGGTCTAACCGGGGCGGTTTTTTGCGTTTTGAAGACCACGCAATCGCTGCCGTTGTTCGCCTTCGCGTTTTCTTCCTGGTGCGCACGCCGTGCGTCCAGACGCCTGCTCAGCAGGAAGGCGAGTTGTTATCTTCGCGTGTAAATGTGCAGCATCATCGAAGAGCACCCCAACAAATGACGCGACAACGCTTACCGCTAATCTCCTCTGCTCTACAGGATCGGAAGGATAATTCCACAATCCGCCCTTCCAGGGCTTGAATACGCTGAAAACGGCGATCCCAAATCCGATCGCGAACGCAATAATGAGGAAGATGTTGTCATGAATGTAGCCCAGCACTTCTGTGCCCTTTCAAATTCCCGCTTATCGGAAAGCTTCCACCATTTCTACAGATTACAGGAAACAAGGCGGATGCACGATGACTGTAGGTCAAATCGGCCTCAACTCCGCAGGCGCCGCCGTCGCGCTCCCCTTGCGCTTGGCCGAATCGCCACGGGCGGCGCCACTGGTACCGGGCAAGACCGTCACCCTGCAGCGCCGAGCGACGTGCCGGCGGCCATCCTCGAGCAGCTCTGCCCCCGTCAGTGGTATCGAGCCGAGCTGCAGACGGTCGGCAGCCAGCGCGTCGCCGAACCCAGTAGGTTGCATAGTGGTTTGAGATGGTAGAGGGACACGAACCCGAAACTAACCTTCTCTGAAATCAGGGTAATCAAGGTCCGCTTTTGGAACAGTCGAAGACCACGCTCGGGACGACCGCTTTGCGCCGCATGTCGGTCATTCCAACGATCCCGTCCGTGCGCCAAAAGCGGACAGCTTGCGTCGAGGGGATTGGACGCTGGAGCAAGGTCGCTATTGCAAGGGTGACCCACGCGCACCGGAAAGGCCTCCCCTGCTGGTTAGGTTGCGGAATTCCGACATATCTGTCAGCGCTCCGCCACCCGATTCTTGCGCAGCCGCCCGCTAGCTCGAATCCGCCGGTGTCGACTTCATCCCCGAGAACGGCGCCGCCAGCCGAATGAGATACCTCGAGTTGCGCTCGTTAGGGCGGCGGCCAACGGCGCAAATACCTCGCTGGCAGACAATGGCAAATATGCAAGAAAAATGAATCAATTTCCGTGTAAAAATTCATCAATCATAAGTTAAATTAGGATATTTCTGAAATATGCCTTGAGTAATGAGCTCGGCAAATACGTTCTCCGATCAACCAGATAGGGGCCACTTCGGTGGCGAGGCCAATGAACGCTCTTGCGCGCGCCGACAAATCGGCATCTGACCAGCTCACTGGTCCAGATGCGAAGCCCGTTCAGCTTGAAAGCAAAACCCTGGCGACTCCCGCGGGCGCGGTTGAGCTACAGTCTCTGCTGGGCAAGCACTTCCGCGACAACGGCGACGACGCTGTCGCAGTACGCGCGGCGGCCCTGCCGGCGGCATCGAACTGGACGTCTCGCCTTGTCAAAAGCGCCGTCGGCCTGGCGTTGGTGGTAGCGGCCGGATGGATGCCGGCGCAGCGGCTCTTCCAGATTTCGAGCGTGGAGGCTGTCGTAAACGCCCGTCTCGTCACCGTGCGAGCGCCAATCGACGGAATTGTCCGACTCGATACCCGACATACGGGTCTTGGTGAGACGATAGATCTCGGCGACCCGCTGGTGACAGTCACGAACCCCCGTGCGGACCGTAGCCGCCTGGAGGCCGCAGGCGACGAGCTCAGCAACGCCCAACAGGAACGTCAAGCTCTCTCCTTGAAACTGCTGAACCTCAAAGGCATTCGCGAGAGCCTGCGCACACAACTTGCAGCGTTTCATTCGAACCGTCTTCTCCAGCTTGATGCTCAGAACACTGAAGCCGATGCGGGCATTCAGGCATCAGTCGCCGAGTTGGCCAGAGCGGACGCGATCCGCTCCAGGCAGGCAACGCTTTCACAATCGGGGTCGGTCGCACAATCACGAATAGACGATGCCGAGCGTGACTCAAGGGTTGCTGTGGCCGCGGTTGCGGCGGCGCGCGCCCGTCGCGCGGTCCTAGTGGTCGAACGCGATGCCCTCAATGCAGGAACCTACCTTGGCGACGCCTACAACGACCAGCCGCGCTCGGCGCAACGCCTCGACGAGGTGGAACAGGCCATCGCGGGCCTCGACGCCGATATGGTTCGGCTCGCCACGCGCATGAACCGTGCGGAAGATGCAATTAGCGACGAGGAGCAAAGCCTCGCTATGAACGTCCAAGCTCGGCTCATGGCTCCGGTCGATGGCACAGTCTGGGAGGTTCTTACCGCTCCGGGGGAGCAGGTAACGGCAGGTCAACCACTGTTCAGCCTTTTGAATTGCTCGGATGCGATCGTCACGGCGACCGTCAGCGAAGCCGTGTACAACACCCTGAGCGTCGGCATGCCAGCGACATTCACCTATAGGCAAGGCGGCGCGGCATTGGCTGGCAAGGTCGTGCAGCTCAGCGGCGTTGCATCTGCTTCGTCGCACTTCGCGATCATGCCATCCGCCTTGACCAAGGAATCCTACCGGGTGGCAATATCGGTCAGTAAGCTGGCCTCCGACGGTTCATGTCCTGTCGGGCGCACGGGTCGTGTCGTGTTCGAGCCAGCGGCGAGCTGACGGTACGATGGCGGTAGGCCACCCATGAACCCGATGATCTCTGTCTTAGCCGAAGGGCTGACACCGGCTCTTATCGCACTTGGCGGACTTCTGTTACTGCTGCCCTTGATCGATCGCGAGTCGCAATGGCGGGCCGTGCCGATCGTCATCGTGATAGTGCTGACGCTGCGCTATCTGATGTGGCGCGCAACCATGACGATCCCGTCGGCGAGTGAACCCGCCGACTTCGTCGCCGGTTGGCTGTTCTTCGCTCTCGAATGTGCTGCCGCAATCGGATCGATCCTCTCATATATCACGCTGACACGCATCAAGGACCGCTCACCGGAAGCCGACGCCAACACCGAATGGTTGCTTTCACGCGAGAAGGCGCCGTTGATTGACGTGTTCATCTGCACCTACAACGAGGAGCGCGATATCCTCGAACGCACCATGCTCGGCGCCATCGGCATATCCTATCCCAATTTTCGCGTCTGGGTTCTCGATGACGGACGGCGCGCGTGGCTTGCCGAACTCGCGACAGAGCTGAAGTGCAACTATCTGAGCAGGCCGGACCATGCGAACGCGAAAGCGGGAAACATCAACCACGCGCTGCGGCACGTTTGTGGGCTCGACACTCCGCCGGATTTCGTCTCCATCCTGGACGCCGATTTCGTTCCGACATCGGCGTTCCTCTCGCGTGCGCTCACGCTGTTTCGAGATGAGGATGTCGGCATCGTTCAGACACCACAGCATTTCATCAATCCGGATCCGATTCAGGCCAATCTGCAGGCCTCCGATGCCTGGCCGGACGAGCAGCGCTACTTCTTCGACGTCCTGATGCCGGCGAAGGACGCATGGGGAACCGCATTCTGTTGCGGCACCTCCTCGGTGATACGCATGCAGGCTTTGGCCGAGGTAGGAGGCTTTGCCACCGAGTCGGTCACCGAGGACTATCTGTTGACCTTGCGGCTAAAGCGCCATGGGTATCGTACGGTCTATCTCAACGAGCGCCTTTCGCTCGGACTGGCTCCTGAGGGAATCAAGGAATACATCACCCAGCGCAGCCGCTGGTGTCTCGGCTTCATGCAGATCATCCGCGGCGCAGATGGGCCGTTCAAGCTCGGCAACGGCTTACATTTCCTCGATCGCATGAGCCTCATCGAGAGCCTGCTTCACTGGACGGCCTCCTATCTGTTTCGGATTGCCGGCCTGGTGATCCCGATCCTCTACCTGCTCTTCGACGTCCAGGCCGTGAATGTTGGAACGGCTGACGGCATTGCGCACTTCGTTCCCTACTATCTTGCCCAGGTCGGCGTGATGGCATGGCTGTCTGGACAACGGGTGCTTCCGGTGATGTCCGACGTGTCACAGCTCCTTGCCGCGCGCGAGATCCTGACGGCAGCCGCGATCGGGCTCTTCCGTCCGAAGGGGCAAAGATTCAAGATCACGGCCAAGGGAGGAGATCGAAGCGAGACGGTGATCCAATGGCGGATGCTAATCCCATTCAGTGTGCTGCTCTGCCTGACCATCCTCGGTATTCTTGTTTCCTTCGGCGGCGACGGACCACTGCAGGATTCCAGCGTCGTTGCACTCTATTGGTGCTGGTACAATATGCTCATCCTTATCTCCACCATTGCCGTCTGCATCGAGCGACCGCGACTGCGGCGCAACGAGCGGCTTCGCAGTGCACTGCCCGTTATCGTGACGATCGGTGCCCGGTCTCATGTGTATCAGACTGCGGACATTTCGCTGGGTGGAATGCGGCTGGTGGGCATGGTGCACGCACCGATTGGTACGGAAGTAGGGGTTCAGATTGGTGGTGCTCGGCTCAATGGACGCATCGTCAGGAGCTCTGGCCACGATTTCGCGGTCGAGGTCGAACGCAGCATCGGTGCTCGCGCCGCAATGGTCCGGCAAGTCTATTCGGGAGGCTTCGTATCGAGCGTGGGCCGTGTGCGACCGCGTCAGGTCGCCGGCAAGGTACTGGCGCGACTTTTCAGGTGAGACGCGCTTGCGGCATTTAGCTCTCGCTATTTTGGATGTTGCTCGACGCTGATGATCGGCCTAGGCCTCCCGAAGCGTGATAGGAGCGGCTGCTTACTCGCTTTCGCCTTTCGAAAGCCGCCGGTCCGCTTCCGGCCCCCTTGACGTCATTCCCGATCAGACTTCGGACGAAGCAGCTCGGCGCTTATCGGCATTTCTCGGTACGATGGCGACGCCGTTTAATCAGCCACAATGTGACGGACGGTGGGCTGGATCAGCCAGTGGGAAAAGATGATCACGGACCCGACGCCGAAGATCGGCCGACCCCGGCAGCCCTACAGCGGACCAACGCGGCGGGATCACGTCGGGACCAGCGCGCGCTGATCGTTAGAAGCTTGCGCCGCTGATATCGCCGCCAACAGCGTAGCGGCCACCGATCACAAACTGCTCGGCACTCATGGCGATGTGCTTGGCCGCCGCGCGAACGTCGCGTTCGCGCCTCTCGAAGGGCTGGGACTCGGCAAGAGCCCGGGCTCCGATCAGATCGTTCACCCGCAGTACGACGCTCACGGCGACTTCAGCGGCGTGAGAACAGGCAAGCCGGTAGTTGATCCGGTCCGCAACTAGATCAGAGCCCTCGCTTTCGACGGACGCGCACAAGGCCGACATGGCTGACCGCATGTAGGCGCCAGCCGCCCTACACTGCGAAAGGCAGCGCCCGATCTCTGAGTGAGCCAGTTCGCGTTCTGCGACGGGTACCGCCGTTCCCTGACGACGGTGACCGGAGCTTAACGAGATGAGCGCGTCGATTGCGCCCTTCGCGATTCCAAGCGGCACCGTGGCAACAGTCCAGACAAAGGCGGAAATGCCCGGAAGGCGATAGACGACACCGGCGTGGGTAGGATTTGGCTGAAAGTCGCAAACGAATTCGGCTGGCAGGAACGCGTTGTCTGCCTCGAAATCCCAGCTTCCGGTGCCTCTCATCCCTGACACATACCAATTGTCGGTCAGATTGACGGACTCACGGGGCAAGAACGCCAGAACGATCCGCCCGCTGCCTTCGTTCACTTCACAAAGCGGGGCAAAGGTCGTGGCGTGTGGCGCGCCGCTGGCAAAAGGCCACCGGCCTGTGATGCGGTATCCACCCTCCGCAGGGACCGCCTTGCCAATCGCACCTGTACTTGAGGCGACGAAGGCCGACGGTCTCCCGAAAACCTTCTGTGCGGCGTCCAACGGCAAGTATCCGCCAGCACGCGAAATGCCGCCTCCGTTTCCGATGAGCCAGCCGATTGTTCCGTCGACTGCTGCGGCATGCTCGACCACGGTCATAAAGTCGAGGGGCGAAAGCTCGCATCCGCCTAGTTGATCTGGCAGCAGAAGGCGGAAGAACCCCGCTCCGCTCAAGGCATTAAAAACCTCATCCGACAGGCTTCGATCCGCGTCAAAGCGCCCAGATTGCTCTGCCAGCAAAGGGCGGATCTGCTCGAACCTTTCGATCATGGTTGCAGCGGTAGATGCCGATTGTCCGTCCAGCATGATGATCTCCTTCCAGAATGCCGGAATGGTCGGACTCGATGGGATGCGGGGCAACAGCAAAAAATTCGAGGCAAGGTGAGTACAATTCATCTAGAATTCGACGCATGCACCGCCTTCCGCCCCTTCGAGAGCTTCAGGCCTTCGAATCCGCGGCCCGCCTTCTGAGCTTCAGGAAGGCGGCCGAGGAACTGTCCGTCACACCCACAGCCGTCAGCCACCAGATACGGCTACTGGAGCGCTATTGCGGCCAGCCCCTTTTTCAGCGCCAGCCGAGGCCGTTGCAGCTCACCACTGCGGGCGCACAGCTTCTGCCGGTTGTCCGGGACGCTTTTCTGTCGATCTCGGACGAGCTTGCCCGCCTTACCCCTGGCAGCCCGATCGGCCATCTTCGGGTCACGACAACCAGCGCCTTCGCGGCGCGCTGGTTGGTGCCGCGCCTGGAAAGCTGGCGAGCGGAAGCGCCGGGATCGACGCTCGACCTTCTGGGAACGGATACGGTACTGAACCTTCGCACGGGCGAAGTTGACGTTGCGATCCGTTATGCGCGGCGATCCCCGACAGACGGAGTCGTGGTGGAGCTGCTTCGCGATACCTTCCACGTCGTTGCGGCTCCGTCGATTCTTCAGGGAGGCGTCCGCATGATCGAGCCTCAGGCAATCCTCGATCTGCCACGTGTAGAGGTCGGCTGGCCCCTGACCGACGTAGATGCGCCCACTTGGCGTCACTGGGAGAATGCGGCCCGAGCGGCAGGCCACCGCATCAGCGGCATCGTCCGGCCACCGCAACTGAAATTCCACGAAGAGCACCATGGGATCGAAGCGATCGTAGCCGGACAGGGTTTAGGGCTGTGTAGTGACGTGCTTGTTGCACGGGAACTTCGCGATGGCCGTCTTCTGCGTGTCAGCGATATCGTTCTACCCGGCTACGGCTTCTACTTTGTTTATCGGGTCGGGCACCCTAGGCGCGGCGCATTGGAAGTCCTGCTTCGCTGGATGCAGCGACAAGCCTCCGCGTGAAGCCGATTGTCAAACAATGCGCGTGCGCCGGCTCCCATGACCTCAATTGACTTCGCGCCGACCCCTGTGGACGTATTGGTCGGACGCGACATCGACGAGGAGTGTCCTTCCATCGGCCCAGCAGGCGAAGTCGTACGTAAAGCTGGTGAGGAAGCGAAGCGATGATACCCGGAAATGTAGCCGGCCTGAGAGCCGTCCTTGCCGATTTCGTCCGCCCCGAGGGGGTAATGATGAAGTCGAGTTCCTGGGTTGTAACGGCGCGAAATCCCAACATCGCGTAGTGCAGCCGGGCGCCTTCGCACGGACACGGACGGCTCGCTCTGTCGGCATTTTGCGGGCTGCGAGATAACCCGAGCGCAGTATTGGAGACGTCCACTTCGAAGAATCCCGGAACGATGACTGCAGATGCGGTCGAGGTTTGGAATGATTTCTCAGGAACGAGATACCTATGGGCTGCCGGAGTGATCGCCAAGGGTACCCGTAACGTTTCTGTGCCTATGCGCCGGCAAGGCGGAAGCGTCGCCGAGAGACGCAAGTCAGCTAGCCGCGTTCGAATGCCAGAATCTGCCTGACCGGAATCGGCCCCGAACGCGACGTCCGAGTAGTGGCTTGGTAGTTGGCGCAACGTGCTGAGCCGAACGGCAACTTCTCATCCGTCTCGCATTGGCGGTCAGCCAATAGGGAGTACCCGGATCTGAGGCAGCGAAGAGCCGGTTCCTGCGCTGGCGATTCCGTTTTCCTCACTCCGTTCCGATCTGTATCGCAAGAGCAGAACCGCAGTCACCTGAGGCGCTGGATCGCCTTGTCAATACGAAGCGAGTTGGCCTCGGCGCTAGGCAACCGCTTGAACCGCGCTGCATAAAGGCAGATAGTCACGCCAGGCGTTATCTTTCTGCTATGACCGCCAGCAAGTCCTAGGACAACGACAGATCGGTGTGCGGAGCAGTCTCATGCACGTTATCGATTCTCACTTGCACTTTCAGGACCGCGTCCGCTATCCGCTGTCGTTCCCGCCGGCGGTAGGAGATAGGCTCGATCGCGACTTCACACCCGAAGACCTCGGTCCATCACTGGTTGAGTGCGGCATAGACAAGACCATCCTCGTCCAGTTGCACAACGATATCGACGAGACCGAAGACTATCTCGACATCGGCAATAATGTCGACTTCATCGTTGGCGTCGTAGGCTGGGTGCCACTCGCCGATCCCAAACAATGCGC